>NZ_JBHWIV010000115.1:0-22577 GCF_042731675.1 Kitasatospora sp. NPDC059827
TTACGATGGCCTCCTTGGTCTTGCAGCCGGGCCCGTCGGACGCCCTATTTCCGGCCGGAGGGGCGGGGGGGGGCCCCCCCCCCCCCCGACGGGGTCACCGGGCCGGGCCCCGGCCCGGTCCCGGGGTCACGCCCCGGCTCGGCCCCCGGCCGACCGGGGCCGGTCCGCCGCCGACCGCTGGGCGGGGACGGCGCGGTCGCGCTGGAGGTCCAGCAGCTCGCGGAACAAGCCGTCCGGGCGGGCGGCGAGTTCGGCCCAGGTGCCGGTCTGGACGATGCTGCCCTTGTCCATCACGATCACCCGGTCGGCGACCGCCGCGTTGGCGATGTTGTGGGTCACCAGCAGGGTGATCCGGCCCTCGGCGAGGCCGCGCAGGGCGTGCAGGATGCGGTGCTCGGCGCGCGGGTCGAGGTCCGAGGTGGGCTCGTCCAGGATCAGCAGCCCGGGGCTGCGCACCGTGCGGTACAGGGCCCGGGCGACGGCCGCGCGCTGCCACCCGCCGCCGGACAGCTCGGCGCCGCCCCACCACCCCTGGGCGAGCAGCGTGCGCCAGCCCGAGCGCAGCCGGCCGACCGTCTCGTCGAAGCCGGTCCGGGCCGCGGCCTCCACCACGTCCGCCATCCACCGCTCGGTGAGGTGGCCCAGGTGGACGTTCTCGGCGGCGCCGAGCGGCCAGCGGGCGAACTCCTGCGGCACCCGGGCGACCCGGGACCACATGCCGTCCGCATCCAGCTCCTCCACCGGCACGCCGTCCCAGGTGATCCGGCCGGACTGCGGCAGGTAGAGGCCGGAGAGCAGCTTGAGCAGGGTCGACTTGCCGCTGCCGTTCTGCCCGATCACGGCCACCACCTCGCCGGCCCGCAGGGTCAGGCTGACCCCGCGCAGGGCGGGCTCCTGCTGCTCGCCCGGGTAGGCGTGGCTCAGCCCGGTCACCTCGACCAACTGCGGTGCTCCCGGCACCAGTTCGCCGCGGTCGATGCGGTGGCCGCCGGCCTCGTCCAGGAAGGTGAAGTAGTCGTCCAGGTAGAGGCCCATCCGGTACAGCCGGGCGCCGTTGCCGACCAGGCCCTGCAGCCCGGAGGAGGCGGTGCGCAGCGCGAAGGTGGCGGTGCCGGCCGCGGCCAGGTCGATCCGGCCGGAGGCCACCAGGTAGAGCAGGGTGCCCCAGATCAGCGCGCTGCCGGCCCCGGTGCCGAGCGCGGCCAGCAGCGAGACCTTGGCCGCCTGCCGGGTGGCCCGGTCGGTGGCGGCGACGATCTTGGCCTCGGCGCGGCGGTACTTGGCCATCAGGAAGGGCGTGACCTGGTCCGAACGGACCTGGTCGGCGCGGGTCTTGTCGATCAGGAACCAGCGGTAGACGCGCAGCGCGCCGCGGTCCTCGTTGGTGACCACCGCGGCCAGGTAGTGGATCCGGGCGGTGCGCACGGCGGCGACGGCGGTCGGCACCGAGCCGAGCAGCAGCAGCGGCACCAGCCAGGGGTGCAGCGTCGCCAGCACGCCCGCCGCGGCGGCCAGCGAGACGGTGGAGGCGATCACGTCCTGGGCGTTGGAGAGCAGGTCGGGCGTGGTCGAGGCGCCCCGGTCGGCGGCCTCCCACTGCTCGTTGTAGGCGGGTTCGTCGTACGCCTCCAGCTCGGCGGCGCACCCGGCGGCGATCAGCGCCAGCTCCGCCTCCCGGGTGATCCGGGGCGACACCCGGCCGGACAGGCCCACCACCGCGATGCCCAGGACGGCCCGCAGCCCGGCCGAGGCGGTCAGCAGGAGCAGGGAGGGCGTGGCGGTGCGCAGGTGCTCGGTCACCGGCCCGGGGACGAGCAGGGCGCCCAGGGTGCCGGTGGTGGCGTACAGCGCGAGCGCCCCGGCCACCCCGGCCAGCGCCTGGCAGACCAGCAGCAGCACGGTGGACGTGCGGTCCGCCGCCCAGGCCAGCGCCAGCGCCCGGCGGACCAGGTGGGGCAGGCGGCGCAGCATCGCGCCGGTGGACATCGACGCGCCCGCCTCGGCGCGGCGGTCGCCGGGGAAGCGCAGGTGCAGCTCCTCGTCGTGCTCGGCCCCGGCCGGAGACTTCTCGGCCAGGGGCTTCGTGGGCTTCACGACCTGTTTCGACACGGTGTTCCTCCCAGGTACGGCGGCCGACGGCCGCAGCGGTCCCGCACGCGGGCAGCCCTCACCGCGGGGTGGGCGCGGTGGGTCGGCAGCGGTGCCGGAGGGCACTCTGCGAGGGGCTGGCTGCCGGTGCGGACCCCGATCCTGGCAGCGGCCGACGGGCCCGTCCGGCGTGTCCCGCCCGCTCTCACCCGATCCGGGCGATTCCGTGTCGGCGACGGCGAGTTGGTGGATGTCGATCACCGAGAGGCTCCGCGATGTTCGATTCGCGGCGGGCCCGGGCGGACCGGCGGCAGCTCATCCGCTCATCGGACGGCCGCCCCACTCGGTCCGGGTCGGCGGGACGCTTCCTGTGGCCGGGTGGCGCGCCGAAGGTCACGATGGAGGCCCGAGCCGCCCCCAGCCCGATCGGAGTGCGATGAGCGAGCAGCACAACGTCGTCCTGCTGACCTTTCCCGACGGCGGGGCCTGGCGTCCCGCGTTCGACGAGGCGCAGCACCTGCCGGGGCTGCGGTACGCGGCGGCGATGGAGCGCAGTGCCGACGGCCTGCTGGAGATCAAGGACACCTTCACCCGGGGCGCCGGGGTGGCCACGGTCGGGTCGGGGGTGCTGGGCGGCCTGGTGGGGCTGCTCGGCGGGCCCGTGGGCGTGCTGCTGGGCTTCGCGGCGGGCGCGGCGCTCGGCAACGCGGCCGAGGAGCGCGCGGCCTCGGAGGGCGGCGCCGCGCTGATCGTGCTGTCGCCCCGGGTGCCGGACGGCGGGGCGCTGGTCGCCGTGGAGGTGCGGGAGGCCTCGCCCGGCCCGGCGGACGAGCTGGCCGCGAAGCACGGGGCGAGCGTCGAGCGGCTCGACGAGCACACCTTCACCGAGCAGGTCCGGGCCGCGGAGCGGAAGGCCGAGGAGGACCGGAAGGCCGAGGAAGGCCGGGCCGAGGAAGGCCGGGCCGACTAGGAGGGCCGGGCGGACGAGGAGTCCTGAGACCCCCGGCCCGCCCGGGGTTTCACTCCGCCCGCAGCGCGCCCGCCGCACGCCGCAACTTCCGTACCGCGCCGGGCGTACGGGCTCCGGTGTCATCCTTGCGAGGTAGTCGTCAGGTGCAGCGGCTGCCGCCGCTCGCGGGGCTGTCCCCGGCGGCGGCCGACCGCCACAATGACCCGGTGATCAACCACCCCACCGTGCGACGGCTGCTGGACGGCGGCGCCGACGACGCGCCGCCCCCGCCCCGGCCCACCCGGCGCGGCCAGGCCTTCGACCTGGCCCTGGCCCTGTTCCTGGCCTCCGTCTGCGGCCGCTACGCCGTCGTCGCGGCCCACACGCACGGCCAGTCCGGTCCGAGCTGGCACGGATCGCCCTGGAACGGGATGCTGCTGCTGGTCCCCTTCGTCCCGCTGCCGCTGGTGCTGCGCCGGCGCCACCCGCTGGCGGTGCTGTGGACGGTGCTGGCGGCCGCCCTGCTGGTGCGGTCGCAGCACGAGGACATCGCGTTCTGGGCGGGCGTGGTGGTGATCGTCGCCGCCTACGGCGCGGCCGCGTACGGGCGCCGCCCGAAGGCCGTGCTGCTCGGCCTGGCGGCCGCCACCGCGGCACTCGTGGTGCTCTTCGACCACGCCCTGCTGCCGCACTTCCAGAACTGGGTGATCGCCGTGCTGGTGCTGGTGCCGGTGCTGGCGGTCGCCTACGAGCTGCGGATGGGGCGGCGCCGGGTGGAGGAGGGCCGGGAGCGGCTGACCGCCCTGGAGCGCGAGCAGCTGGCCGCGCTGGACCGCGCGGTGGAGCTGGAACGGGCCCGCATCGCCCGGGAGTTGCACGACGTGGTCACCCACAACGTGAGCATGATGACGATCCAGGCCGGGGCCGCCCGCAAGATCCTGGACACCGCTCCGGACAGGGCCCGCGAGGCGATGGCCGCGGTGGAGGCCGGCGGGCGCGCGGCGATGACCGAACTGCGCCAGGTGATGGGCCTGTTGACCATCGACTCGGAGATCGGCGGCGATCCCGCGACCACCGCCGACCTCAGCCCGCAGCCCGGCCTCGGCCGGCTCGACTCCCTGGTGGAGGGCGTGCGCCGGGCCGGCCTGCCGGTGGAGCTGACGGTGCGCGGGGAGCGCCGGACCGTCCCGCCCGGGGTCGAGCTGGCCGCCTACCGGGTCGTCCAGGAGGCGCTCACCAACACCGTCAAGCACGCGGGCGGCGCCGCCGCCGCGGTGACCGTCGACTACGCCGCCGACCACCTCACGGTGGAGGTCACCGACACCGGCGGCCGCCCCACCGGCGCCGCCGCCACCGGCAACGGGCGCGGCCTGCTCGGCCTGCGCGAACGCCTCGCCGTCTACGGCGGCACCCTGCACACCGGCCCCCGGCCGCGCGGTGGCTACCGCGTCAAGGCCTCGATACCGCTGGAGAGTTGAGAGTTGACAGACGCCGTGGAGCAGCACCCGATCCGCGTGGTGGTCGCCGACGACCAGGCCCTGGTCCGGATCGGCTTCCGGCTGATCCTGGAGTCCGAGGGGATCGAGGTGGTCGCCGAGGCGGAGGACGGCGAGCAGGCCGTCGCCGCCGTCCGCCGCACCCGGCCGGACGTGGTGCTGATGGACATCCGGATGCCCGGCCTGGACGGGCTGGAGGCCACCCGGCGGATCCTGGCCGGCCGAACGGCGGACCGCACCGCCGACGCGCCCCGGATCATCATGCTGACCACCTTCGACCTGGACCACTACGTCTACGCCGCGATGGCCGCCGGGGCCAGCGGCTTCCTGCTCAAGGACGTCACCCCGGAGCACCTGGCCGCCGCCGTGCGGCTGGTCCGCACCGGGGACGCCCTGCTCGCCCCGGCGATCACCCGCCGGCTGGTCGAGCGCTTCGCCCGCCCGGCCGCCCCCGAGGCGGCCGCCCCACACCGCGAACTGGCCACCCTCACCCCGCGCGAGCTGGAGGTGATGGGGCTGCTGGCCCGCGGCCTCAGCAACGCCGAGCTGGCCGGCCGGCTCCAGCTCTCCGAGGCGACGGTGAAGACCCATGTGGCCCGGATCCTGGGCAAGTTGGGGCTGCGGGACCGGGCCCAGGTGGTGGTCGCGGCGTACGAGACCGGGCTGGTCAGCGCGGGCGCGCCGTAAGGGCGGAGGGGAACGCGCCGCAACGACGCACGGGAGCCCGGGGGTTGGTTTACAACCCCCGGGCTCCCGCCGTCATCGGCTACCGCGTCACACCAGGTCGAAGCGGTCCGCGTTCATGACCTTGGTCCAGGCCGCGACGAAGTCCTCCACGAACTTCTCCTTGGCGTCGTCGGCCGCGTACACCTCGGCGACGGCACGCAGTTCGGAGTTCGAGCCGAACACCAGGTCGGCGCGGGTGCCGGTCCACTTGACCGCACCGGAGGCGTCCCGGCCCTCGAAGGTGTGGGCGTCCCCCGAGGCGGAGGACCAACTGGTGCCCAGGTCCAGCAGGTTGACGAAGAAGTCGTTCGTCAGCACGCCCGGGGTCTCGGTCAGCACACCGTGCGCGGACTGCTGGTGGTTGGCGCCCAGCACGCGCAGACCGCCGACCAGCACGGTCAGTTCGGGCGCGCTCAGGCCCAGCAGGTTCGCCTTGTCCAGCAGCAGGAACTCGGCCGGCAGCCGGTTGCCCTTGCCGACCCAGTTGCGGAAGCCGTCCGCCTTGGGCTCCAGCGCGGCGAAGGACTCGGTGTCGGTGAGCTCCTGCGGGGCGTCCACCCGGCCGGCCGCGAACGGCACCTCGACGGCCAGCCCGGCCGCCTTGGCCGCCTGCTCGACGCCGACGCCGCCGGCCAGCACCACCAGGTCGGCCAGCGAGACCTGCTTGTCGCCGGCCTGCGCGTTGAAGTCCCGCTGCACGCCCTCCAGCGCCCGCAGCACACCGGCCAGCCGGTCCGGCTCGTTGACCTCCCAGCCGGCCTGCGGCTGCAGCCGGATCCGGCCGCCGTTGGCACCGCCGCGCTTGTCGCTGCCGCGGAAGGAGGAGGCCGCGGCCCAGGCCGCGGAGACCAGCTCGGAGACCGACAGGCCGGTCCCGGCGATCCGCCGCTTGAGGTCGGCGACGTCCGCGGCGCCGACCTGCTGGTACGAGACGGCCGGCAGCGGGTCCTGCCAGAGCAGGTGCTCGCCCGGGACCTCCGGGCCGAGGTAGCGCACGACCGGGCCCATGTCGCGGTGGGTCAGCTTGTACCAGGCGCGGGCGAAGGCGTCGGCGAACTCCGCCGGGTTCTCCAGGAAGCGGCGCGAGATCGGCTCGTACACCGGGTCGAAGCGCAGCGACAGGTCGGTGGTGAGCATGATCGGGGTGTGCCGCTTGGCCGGGTCGTGGGCGTCCGGCACGGTGCCCTCGCCGGCGCCGTCCTTCGGCTTCCACTGGTGGGCGCCGGCCGGGCTCTCGGTGAGCTCCCACTCGTAGCCGAACAGGGTCTCGAAGAAGCTGTTGTCCCAGGTGATCGGGGTGGCCGTCCAGATGCCCTCGAGGCCGCTGGTGATGGCGTCGGCGCCGACGCCGGTGCCGTAGCCGCTCTTCCAGCCGAGGCCCTGCTGCTCCATCGGCGCGGCCTCCGGGTCCGGGCCGACGTTGTCCGCCGGGCCGGCGCCGTGGGTCTTGCCGAAGGTGTGGCCGCCGGCGATCAGCGCGACGGTCTCCTCGTCGTTCATCGCCATCCGGTAGAAGGTCTCGCGGATGTCGCGGGCGGCGGCGATCGGGTCCGGGTTGCCGTTGGGGCCCTCGGGGTTGACGTAGATCAGGCCCATCTGGACGGCGGCCAGCGGGCTCTCCAGCTCACGGTCGCCGGTGTAGCGCTCGTCGCCGAGCCAGGTGGTCTCGGGGCCCCAGTAGACGTCCTCGTCGGGCTCCCACTCGTCGACCCGGCCGCCGCCGAAGCCGAAGGTCTCGAAGCCCATGCCCTCCAGCGCGACGTTGCCGGTCAGGACGATCAGGTCGGCCCAGGACAGGCTGCGCCCGTACTTCTTCTTCACCGGCCACAGCAGTCGGCGGGCCTTGTCCAGGCTGGCGTTGTCCGGCCAGCTGTTCAGCGGGGCGAAGCGCTGCTGGCCGCCGCCGGCGCCGCCGCGGCCGTCGCTGATCCGGTAGGTGCCGGCGCTGTGCCAGGCCATCCGGATCATGAACGGGCCGTAGTGGCCGAAGTCGGCCGGCCACCAGGCCTGCGAGGTGGTGAGCACCTCCTGGATGTCCCGCTTGACGGCGGCGAGGTCCAGGGCGCTGAACGCCGCGGCGTAGTCGAAGTCCGCGCCGAGCGGGTTGGCGACGGCGGGGTTCTTGGCGAGGATCTTGAGGTTCAGCCGCTCCGGCCACCACTGGCGGTTCCCGCCGCCCTGGGTGGGGTGGAGCGCGCGCCCGTGGTTGACCGGGCAGCCGCCCGCGCTCGCCTCTACACCGGTTGCATCGTGGTTCTCAGACATGGGAATCCTTCCGTACAAGGCGGATCACGGTGTCTATCTGCTACCTACGGCACCTACTGCTGCTATTCGGCACTGCCGTTACCCAGGCTAGCGCCGGAGCCGATCCTACGATGGACGTAGTCCAAGTCAAGAAAGACACCAAACCCGTATCCGGCCGAGGTCGGAGGCCTCAGGACCGGCATTGGTAAACTCCGGTCTTCCCCCATGACCTGAATAGGTGAACCGTGATGAGTGACCTGCTGGAGCGGCTGCGCGAGCGCGGCTGGCGCCTCACCTCCCAGCGGCGTGTCGTGGCCGAGGTCCTGGACGGCGAGCACGTGCACCTGACCGCCGACGAGGTGCACGCCCGCGCGGCCGAGCGCCTCCCGGAGATCTCCCGCGCGACGGTGTACAACACCCTCGGCGAGCTGGTCACCCTCGGTGAGGTCATCGAGGTGTCCACGGACGGGCGCGCCAAGCGCTACGACCCCAACGCCCACCACCCGCACCAACACCTGGTCTGCACCGGCTGCGGCGCCATCCGGGACGTCCACCCCCTGGGCGACCCGCTCGCCGACCTCCCCGCGGAGCAGCGGTTCGGCTTCGCCGTCTCGGGCGCCGAGGTCACCTACCGGGGCCTCTGCCCGGCCTGCGCGGGCTGAGCCGGCCTCCCGGCGGAGCGCGCCGTCACCCCGGGGCCGTCCAGCGCACCGGCAGGCTCTTGAGGCCGTTCTGGAAGTTGGACACCAGGCGCCGCGCCGGCCGGTCCGGGTCGAGTTCCAGCCCCGGGAGGCGGTCGAGCAGCTGGCGCAGCGCCGACCGCAGCTGCAGGCGGGCGAGCCGGGCGCCGACGCAGAAGTGCGGGCCGTACCCGAAGCTCACGTGGTCGTTCGGGGTGCGGGAGACGTCGAAGCGGTCCGGCTCCGGGAACACGGCCTCGTCCCGGTTCGCCGAGGCGTGGTGGACCACCACCTTGTCGCCCCGGCGGACCGGCTGCCCGGCGATCCGGGTGTCCCGGGTCGCGGTGCGGCGGAAGTGCACCACGGGCGGCCAGCAGCGCAGCATCTCCTCCACCGCCGACGGGATCAACTCCGGCCGCTCGCACAGGAGTCGGTACTGGTCCGGATGACTGAGCAGGGTGTGCAGGCCGCCCGGCAGGCCGTTGCGCACGGTCTCGTTCCCGGCGACGGCGAAGAGGAAGAACATCGTCTCGAACTCGGCGGCGCTCAGGCCGGCCTCCCGCATGCGGGCGACGATGCTGCCCGGCGGCGGCTGTCTGGCGAGCGCGTGGGCGTAGGCGAACATGTCGGCGAGGGCCGCGCGGGAGCGCGGGTTGAGCGGGCGGCCGTCAGGGGCGGTGAGGACGGTCGGCCGGTGGTCGAGCGCGGCGCGTCCCAGAGCGGTGAGCCGGGACGGGTCGGCCGTACTGGACCGGGCGTACTCCGGGTCCTGGTAGCCGATCACGCGGTTCGACCAGTCGACCAGCAGCTGCCGGTCCTGCTCGGGCACGCCCAGGATCAGGGCCAGCGTCCACACGGGCAGATCGGCGGCGAGCGGCACGAAGTCGGCTTCGCCCAGGGGGCGGATCGCGGCGACCAGTTCGGCCGCGCGCCGCTCGATGGCGGCGGTCAGCCCGTGCAGCGCTCGCGGGGTGAACGCGGCGGTGACGATCCGGCGCAGCCGGGCGTGGTCCGGCGGGTCCTGGTTGAGCATCATGGTGCGGACGAAGGCCAGGTCGGCGGGGGTGTCCGGGTCGCGGATCTGGGTCGCTCCGAGGTGCGAGGAGAACAGCTCCGGGCTGCGCAGCACGTGCTTCACGTCCGCGTGCCGCAGCACCGCCCAGTAGCCCGCCCCGGCCGGCCAGTCCCCCACCGCCGGCTCCTCCACCCAGCAGACCGGGGCCTCGGCCCGCAGCTCGCGGAACAGCCCGTACGGAACGCCCTCGGCGTACGTCCCGGGCAGGAAGATCCGGTTCACCCGCGCCTGGTCCAGTGCCACGGTGACCGACCGTACTGCGTCGCGGTTGCGGCGATCAACCGGTGGGATCCCGTAAGGTCGGCCAATGGCCAAGTACTTCGACGTGCACCCCGAATCCCCCCAGCCGCGCACCATCAGCACCGTGGCCGACAGCCTCCGCTCCGGAGCCCTCATCGCGTACCCGACCGACTCCTGCTTCGCGCTCGGCTGCCGTCTGGACAACCGCGACGGGCTGGAGCGGATCCGGTCCATCCGGCGCCTCGACGACCGCCACCACTTCACCCTGGTGTGCGAGGACTTCGCTCAGCTGGGGCAGTTCGTCCAGCTGGACAACAACGTCTTCCGGGCCGTCAAGGCCGCGACGCCGGGCAGCTACACCTTCATCCTCCCCGCCACCAAGGAGGTGCCGCGCCGGCTGATGCACCCCAAGAAGAAGACCGTGGGGGTGCGGATCCCCGACCACGCCGTCACCCGGGCGCTGCTCGCCGAACTGGGCGAGCCCCTCCTCTCCAGCACCCTGATCCTCCCCGGCGAGGACGAGCCGATGACCCAGGGCTGGGAGATCAAGGAACGCCTCGACCACGTGCTGGACGCCGTGGTGGACTCCGGCGACTGCGGCACCGAGCCGACCACGGTCATCGACTTCTCCAGCGGCGAGGCCGAGATCACCCGCCGGGGGGCCGGCGACACCGCGCGCTTCGAGTGAGGACCCGGCGGCCGGGGCCGGGGGCCCGGCCGCCCCGGGCTCAGCGGTGGCGGAGGTCCACGAACGAGCCCACCAGCCCACCGAGGGCGATCGCCGGGATCACCGACGCGTCCCACGGCTGACCACCCGCCAGCCCGGAGGCCACCACCAGGGCAGCGACCGCCGACGCCGTCGCCCGGCCCGCAGTCGACTGCGGAATCAGCGGCGAGGGCTTGCCGTTTCGCCGCTCACGGGCCAGTTTAATGACGAGCAGGAGCAGTGCGACTGCGAGCAGTGGCGGCACCATGTCGTGGGTCATGCCGCCAGGATGTCATGGACGGTGATGAGTTGATCGAGTTGGGCGGGGTCATCGATCCGCAGGAAGGCCGCCTCGACGGCCAGTTGGAGCTCGGGCCCGCGCAGCCAGGCCGCGAAGGTCCGGTACGCGGCTCCCCGTTCGTCCCAAAGGGCGTCCCGCGGTTCGAGCTCACCGCCGAGGGCGAACTCGTACAGGCGCTCCACGGCCACGGGGCTCGCGAGCCGGGCCCATTCTGCTAGAGCCTGTCTGACAAACCATCACCTTGTGTATCCACGGAGTAGGAGCATCGAGCCAGGACGACTGCGGTGTGGTAGCGGTCGGTGAGTTTGTCGATTGGGTTGCGCCGGGTCGGAGCTGCTTGAGAGCGCGGAGCACCGTTCGTGTGTTCGCGGTAGATGTGTCCGCTCGCTAACCGCTCGGAGCAGGGTTGCTACGGCCCTGCTGTTCAGGGAGATCACGTTACGGAGTCTCGGTTGGCGACTGGCGTTTCCGGGACGGCCCGTGCTCGGCGGTCAGGAATCGGCGTTGGGGGCTTGGCGGGGGGCGCGGAAGAGGCAGCCGATGGCTGCGGCGAGCACGATGACGGCGACGACGATGAGGGAAGCCGACAGCCCGCTGATGAATGCGTCCTGGACGGCCTGCGTCAGGGCGGGGCCCTGGGGGCCGGCCTGTTGGGCCACCTGCAGGCCGGCTGCTGCAGAGTCGTGGACGGAGTCGGCGGCTTGGGGCGGGAGTTGGTCGATGCTGGAGGGCAGGGCGTCGCGGTAGTGGCTGCCGTAGACGGAGCCCATGAGGGCGATGCCGATGGCGGAGCCGACTTCGCGGGTTGTGTCGTTCATCGCGGAGGCCACGCCTTGCTGACCGCGGCCAAGGGATCCGGTGATGGCGGCGGTTCCGGCGGCTCCGGTCAGTCCGATGCCGAGGCCGCACAGGACCAGGCCGCCGAGGAAGGGCAGGTATCCGGAGTCGGCGTGGACGCGGGAGATGGCGAACAGACCACCGCTGAGCAGGGTCAGACCGGCGGCCATCACGGCCTTCATGCCGAGCCGGGTGACGAGGTGGGGGGTGATGTGGGAGGTGGGCAGGACGACGACGGCGACGGGGACGAGGGCGACGGCGGCTTTCAGGGGGCTGTAGCCCAGGATGAGCTGGAGGTACTGCAGGCCGACGAAGAAGAATCCGAAGACGGCCATGAACTGGACCAGCACGGTGACGGCACCGGCGCGGAATCCGGGGATGCCGAACAGGTGCGGGTCGAGGAGTGGTTGGTCGTTGCGCAGCCCGAAGAAGGCGTAGGCGGCGAAGCCGACGACGGTGACGGCCAGGGCGGCGAGGACGAGGGGTTCGGTCCAGCCCTGCTCGTTGCCCTCGACGATGGCGAACACCAGGCAGCCGATGGCGACGGCGGTGCAGGTTGCGCCGATGACGTCGGGCCGGTGGGGGTGCGGGTCCTTGGTGTTGGGGGCCAGGGTTGCCGCGGCAGCGCCTGCGACCAGGGCGGTGATGGCGCTGGCGACGAAGATGGAGCGCCAGGAGAACTGCTCCAGCAGGGCGCCTGCGGCGAGCATGCCGATGATGGCGCCGGCCGCGGCGAAGCCGGACCACACCGCGACGCCTTTGGCGCGCTGCTCAGGCGGGAAGGCGGCGGTGATGGTGGACAGGGTGCCGGGCATGATCATGGCCGCACCGATGCCCATGACGATCCGCCACACGATCAGATGGGTGGTGGTGTCGGAGAAGGATGCCGCGAGGGAGGCGGCGCCGAAGACGACGGTGCCGGCGACCAGGACGTGGCGGCGGCCGATGCGGTCGCCGATCGCGCCCAGCGGCAGGACCAGTGCGGCAAGGGCGACGGTGTAGGCGTCGGCGATCCAGGTGAGTGAGGCGTTGGTGGCGGACAGGTCCACGGCGAGGTCGGGCAGGGCCAGGTTGAGGGCCGAGACGGAGGCGACCACCAGGACGAGGGCCAGGCACATGGAGAACAGGACGCCGCGGTGGCCGGCCCGGCCTCCGGCGGCCTCCTCGGATGTCTGGAGGGGGGTGCTGGGAGAGGTCGTCATGTGGGTCACGTCCCTTGGAAGGGTGGCCGGTCGGTGGTGAGGCAGCGAGCCTCGATTTCCGATGAGAGCATCAACTTCGATGAAGTCAGGCACGACGGGGCGTGTCCTGGCCTGCTGTCACCGTTTCGGGGGCGCGGGGCCCGTGGGGTTCGGGCCTGGGGCCGTGATGGCCTGGCGACGTCATGCGCCGGCGGCGGGTGCGCCGGTTCGGAAGGTGACGTTGTCGCCGGCGAGCTGGGCTTGCAGGCCGCCCGCGCCTGTCAGGAGGGCGTTGAGGTGGAGGCCCTGGGGGATGTTGTGCAGGGGGATCGGCTGGTCGAAGATCTTCGCGAGCAGTTGCGTCCCGGCGTCGGGCAGGCCGCCGGACACCGGGTGGAGGTCGGTGAAGACGATGGTGTTGGCGGCGCCTGCGGAGATCTTGGCGGTGATGGTGCTTGCCCCGACCAGGGGCAGGAGGACCTGCGCGTCGACGTAGCCGGGCCGGTCGCCGGCGGTGATGCCGAGGCCAAGGGCGCTGGAGAGGTCGTCGTAGGACAGGAAGGCGCCGGCCTTGGCGGAGTCGGCATGGGCCGCCTGCTCGTCGCCTGACTGCCGCACGCCGGTGAGGTCGAGGTCGAGGCGGGTGACGGGCAGTCGGCCGTCGGCGGGGTCGGCGGGTATGCCTTGGGCGGTGATGCCGATGTGGTTCAGGCGTCCGGCGACGGCCTGGGTCAGGACGGGGAAACCGTCGATGGTGACCTGGGGCGCCCGGGGGGTGCCGGTGGCCTGCTGGAAGGCATCGGCCGTGCGGTGCTGGACGTACTGGGCGACTGCGCGGTCGGCCCCGGTCACACCGAGCGCGAGGGCAGCGAGGGCCGCCGCGGCGGCGAGGACCGGGTGGCGGCGCGCCGCTGCGAGGGGCATGGCGGGCACGGGGACTCCTTGTTCTTGGCCGCTACGGCCGGTCGGCGGTGGACGCGTTGAGCACCTCCGCGTCCCGGCCCAGGGCTGTGGGCTGCTGCCTTGTGGCAGCCTCGGGCTCGGCGGACCAGTGGGGCTGCGCGGCTGTGGCCCGGGCCTTCGGGCCGGGGCGCGGTGCGATCGCGGCGCAGGCGATGGCGGCGACCGCCAGAATCGCTGCGATGACTTCCATCGACGAGGTGAAGCCGGACATGAAGGCGTCGCGGACGGCGGCGGCCAGCGCGGGCCCCTGGGCACCGAAGTGGGCCGCGACTTCGAGCCCGCCGGCGGCGGAGTGGTGCACGGTCTCGGCGGCCTGGGCGGGCAGGCGGGACAGGTCGTCGGGCAGTGCGGAGCGGTAGTGGCTGGAGAACACCGAGCCCATCAGCGCGATGCCGATCGCGGAGCCGACCTCGCGGGCGGTGTCGTTCATGGCCGAGGCCACCCCCTGGCTGTCGGGGCCGAGGGAGTCGACGATGGAGCTGGTGCCGGTGGCACTGGTCAGGCCGATACCGGCCCCGGCGAGGACCAGGGCGCCGAGGAAGGGTAGGTAGCCGCTGTCGGCGTGCAGGCGGGTCAGCCAGAACTTGCCGCCGGCCAGGCACAGCAGGCCCGCGGGCATGACCGCCTTGACGCCCAGGAGTGTGGCCAGGCGCGGTGTGACCACTGAGGTGGGCAGGACGACGGCCGCGACCGGTATCAGTGCGACCGCGCTGTGCAGCGGGCTGTAGCCGAGGATCAGCTGGAGGAACTGCAGACCGACGAAGAAGAACCCGAAGACGGCCATGAACTGCACTAGGATCGCCAGCGTGCCCGCGCCGAAGCCGCGCAGTTTGAACAGGCGCGGGTCCAGCAGCGGGTGTCGGCTGCGCAGGCCCAGCACCACGTACGCGGCCAACGCCACCACGGCGACCGCGAACGCGGCGAGGACCTCCGGGCGGGTCCAGCCCCGGTCGTTGCCCTCGATGATCCCGTAGACCAGCGCCCCCACCGCCAGCGCGGTGGTCACCGACCCGGGGAAGTCGAAACGCTCCCGCACCGAGCTGCGGGTCTCCGGGGCCAGCAGCAGCGCGGCGAGCGCGCACACCAGCGCGGTGGCGGCGCTGGCCCAGAAGATCGACTTCCAGGAGAACTGCTCCAGCAGGCCGCCGGCGGCGAGCATGCCGATGATGGCCCCGGCCGCGGCGAAGCCGGACCAGATCGCGACCCCGCGGTGCTTCCGGTCCTCGGGGAGGACCGCGGTGATCGTCGACAGCGTCCCCGGCATGATCATGGCCGCGCCCAGGCCCATCACCACCCGGCACACGATCAGGTGTGAAGTGGAGGAGGAGCAGGCCGCGAGGACCGCGGCGGCGCCGAAGACGACGTTCCCGGCGATCAGGACCTTGCGGCGCCCGATCCGGTCACCGAGCGCGCCCAGCGGCAGGACCAGCGCGGCCAGGGCCACGGTGTAGCCGTCGGCGATCCAGGTCAGCGCCGAGTTGGTGGCGCCCAGTTCCACGGCGAGGTTCGGCAGCGCGAGGTTCAGCGCGGAGACCGAGGCCACGACCAGGACGAGGGACAGGCACATGGCGAAGAGCACGCCGCTCTGGCCGCCATGGCCTGTTCGGACGGGGGAGTTGCTGCTCTCGAGCATCGTCATGCCCTCATCGTAACTGATGCTCTTATCAGTTACGACCAAATCATCAGTCGCGATGTACGGGCGGGCCTGCAGGGCCGGGGGATGCAGTAGACCCCCGCGCCGTGGAACGGGGCGGGGGTCTGGGTGGGCGTGCGGCCGGCGGGCCGGGGTCAGGGGAGGTCGGGCAGGGGGCGGGTGGCGATCTCGCGGGCCTCGTCGGCGGGGAGCCCGAGCATGCGCAGGATCATCTCGGCCATGTGCTCGCCGGCCTCCGCATCGAGATCTCGCGCCGAGTTGAGCTGGAGCAGGCCGATCAGCGCGCCGCCGACCGCCGACAGGGCCACGAGCGGGTCTTCGAAGGTGAAGCGGCCGGACGCCTTGCCGATTTCCAGGTCGCGCAGGGCGCGCGGCCCGAGCCCGGTGGTGGCGTTGATGTGCGACAGGCCGCGCAGGCGCAGGATCTGGGTGATCTCGGGGTGCGAGGCGGCCAGCCGCAGGGTGAGGCGGACGCTGGCGGCGAAGACCGCGGCCGGGTCGTCGATGCCTTCGGTGACGCTGTCGAGCAGCTGGCCGTACTCCTCCAGGGCGTCGCCGACCGCGGCGTCGAAGAGGTCGTTCTTGGTCTCGAAGTGGTTGTAGAAGGTGCCGAAGCCCACGTCGGCGCGTTCGGCGATGTCCTGGATGCTGGCCGAGGTCTCGCCGGTCTCGGCGAGGATCTGCCGCGCGGCGGCGATCAGCGCCTGGCGGGTACGCGCACGGCGGCGCTCGAAGCGGTTGGCACTGGCGGGGCCGTCGGTGGTGTCGAGCTGCTTCGGCATACCGCCAGTCTAGGCACATTCAGATCTGATGACTCCATCACTTGAACCCTTGACGATCGCACGGCCAAGACTGATGCTTCTATCAGTTAAGAGATTCCCATCAGAAGCATGTCCGTTTGCCATCCCTGACGGAGCCCACACATGTCGAACGAACGAGCCCGCCCGCCCGGGCCCGCCACCGCCCACCAGGACCTGCACAGCGAGCACGGGGCGCTGCGCGGGGAGCACCCGGGCCGTGCCCGGCAGCCCGTGATCAAGGTGGCGGACCTGGCCTGGCTGGAGTTCGAGAAGCCGGACCTGTCCCGCGCCGAGGTGTTCGCCCGCGACTTCGGCTTCGCCGTCGCCGCGCGCACCGGCCAGGCGCTGTACCTGCGCGGCACGCTGCCCGGTTCGGCGTGCGTGGTGCTGCGCCAGGGGCGCGCCTCCCGGTTCCTCGGGCCGGTGTTCCGGGCCGCCGAGCGTGCGGATCTGGACCGCCTGGCCCGGGCCACCGGCCGGCCGGTCCGCGACCTCGGGGACTTCGGCGGCGGGCAGGTCGTGGACCTGATTGACCCGTCCGGTTTCCCGGTCCGCGTCGTCCACGGCACCGAGCAGCTTCCGGCCCTGCCCGAACAGCCCCCGCTCCTGCTCAACTTCGGCGGCAGCCGGGCCCGGACCAACGCCACCCAGCGCCCGCCGCGCGAACCGGCCCGCATCCAGCGGCTCGGCCACGTGGTCCTGGAGACACCGAGGTTCACCCGGGCCCTGGACTGGTACCTGGAGACCCTGGGCCTGATCGTCAGCGACTTCCTGTTCCTGGACGGCCGGCGCGACCGCGGCCCCACGATGGCGTTCATCCGCTGCGACCAGGGCACCGTCCCGGTCGACCACCACACCCTCGCCATGCACCTGGGCCCGCGCACCGGCTACGTCCACTCCGCCTACCAGGTCACCGACCTCGACGCGATCGCCGCCGGCGGGCAGTACCTCGCCGAGCGCGGCTACAAGCGCAGCTGGGGCATCGGCCGGCACATCCAGGGCAGCCAGCTCTTCGACTACTGGCGCGACCCGGACAAGCTGATGGTCGAGCACTTCGCCGACGGCGACCTGTTCTCCTGCGACCTGGAACCCGGCTGGGCCCCGATGTCCGCGTCCGGCCTGGCCCAGTGGGGCCCGCCCGCCACCCGCGACTTCCTCGGCGCCAACCCCACCCCCGCCCTGATCCGCGAGGTGGTGCGCGCCCTGCGAGCCGACAACGAGATCGACCCCGGCCGTCTCCTGGGCCTGATGAAAGCGATGAACCGATGAGCGTCAACGTCCTGCGCACCACCGACGGCTGGTACGCCGTCCGCGAGCAGCGCGCCGTCCGGGTGCAGACCGCGGCCGCCACCACCGCCGAACTGCTGGCCGACCGGGGCGCCGTCACCGCCGCCGTGAACAGCACCGGCCCCGGCGTGTCGGTCGCCGACCTCGCGGTGCTCTCCCCCGTCACCCCAGGGCGCCGGGTCGTCGCCCAGATGACGAACTTCGCCTCGCACGCGGCCGACGCGGGACTCGACCCGAAGAACGTCCCGCTCACCTTCTTCCGCAAGGCCTCCGGGTCGATCAGCGGCCCATACGAGAACATCGTCAAGCCCGCCCACGTCCGGCTCCTCGACTACGAGGTGGAGATCGGCCTCGTCATCGGCGCACCGCTCCCGGTCGGCACCGAGGTCACCGCCGCGAACCTCGCCGACCACGTCGCCGCCCTCGTGGTCACCAACGACATCTCCGCCCGGGACCTGCAGCTGCCCAAGACCCAGTTCTACGAGGCCAAGTCCTATCCCACCTTCACCCCCACCGGACCGGTGCTGGTGCTGCTGGAGGAGGGCGACCTCGACCGGTTCGCGGAACTGCGGCTGCGCCTGTGGGTCAACGGCGAGCTGCGGCAGGACATGCCCGCCGCCGACATGATCTACCGGCCGCTCGAAGCCCTGAGGGCACTCAGCGGTTTCCAGCGGTTGGACCCCGGTGATCTGCTGCTCACCGGCACTCCGGTCGGCACCGCGCTCAGCGCGCCGCCCAAGCCGGTCGAGATCCTCGGCTCGCTGTTGCCGGCCGCGACCAAGTGGCGGCTGTTCTTCAAGGCCCAGGCCAGGAACCCGAAGTACCTGCGGGACGGCGACCTGGTGGAGGCCGCCGTCGCCACCGACGACGGCGCTCTCGACCTCGGTCGCCAGCGCACGACGGTGAGGTACGCGCGATGACCGAGGACCTGCTGTGGCCTCGCTACTGCGGCCCCGACGACCTGGCTCCGATCGAGGCCGTCCCGCTCCAGGCACGGGGTCTGCCCGGTTCGACGTACGACCTGCTCGTGCGCGCGGCGGGCAGGTGGCCGGACCGCACCGCCCTGACGGTGCTGCCCGAGGCCGCCCGGTGGCGCGAGCCGACGCGACTGACCTTCGCCTATCTGCTGGAGCGGGTGCACCGCTACGCCAACCTGCTGCACCGACTCGGCGTGGGACGCGGCGACGCGGTGGCACTGATGGCCCCCAACTGCGCCGAACTGATCCCCGTGACACTCGCCGCGCAGCTCGCCGGCATCGCCGCGCCGCTCAACGGCTCTCTCGCCCCCGCGCACCTGGCCGAGCTGCTGCGGCGCTCCGGCGCCCGGGTCCTCGTCTCCGCGGGGCCTGAGCTGGCGCCGGACGTCTGGGCGAAGCTGCCCGAACTGGCCGAAGGGCTCGACGCGGTCCTGGTGCTTCGGCCCACGGCGGCAGCCGGCGATCCCGAACCGCTGCCGCAGATCGACGGGGTGCTCATCGCCCACCTCGCCGACCTGGCCCGGGCCGAGGACGCGTCCGCCTTCACGGGAGAACCACCCCGGCCTGGCGACCTGGCCGCATTCTTCCACACCGGCGGCACCACCGGCACCCCGAAGCTCGCCGCACACACCCACCGAGGCGAGGTCGCCAACGCCTGGATGATCGCCGCGAACTCGCTGCTCGACAGCGACGCCGTCGTCTTCGCCGCGCTGCCGCTGTTCCACGTCAACGCCTTGGTGGTCACGCTGCTGGCGCCGCTGTTCAAGGGCCAGCAGGTGGTGTGGGCGGGCCCGCTCGGCTACCGCGAACCCGCCTTGTACGGGGAGTTCTGGTCGATCGTCGAGCACTACGGCATCGCGGCCATGAGCGCCGTCCCGACCGTCTACCAGGTGCTCGCCCAGTGCCCGGTCGGCACGGCGGACATCGGCAGCCTGCGGTACGCCATGGTCGGCGCGTCGCCGCTGCCCGAGGCCGTGCGCGCCGCATTCGAGGCCCGCACCGGGGTGACGCTGGTCGAGGGCTACGGCCTGACCGAGGCCACCTGTGCCAGCGCCCGCAGTTTCCCCGACGCGCCACGCCCCGGCGCGGTCGGGCAGCGCATGCCCTACCAGCGGGTGAAGGTCGTCCACCCGGATTCTGGGGTGGAGCTGCCCGCCGGGCAGACCGGCCTGCTGGCGATCGCCGGCCCGACCGTGTTCGCCGGCTACGTCACCGGCCGCGACTGCCGGGGCCGTCCGGTCCTCGACGGCCTCGGCAAGCTCGTGGACGGCTGGGTCGACACCGGCGACCTGGCCCGGCTCGACGCCGACGGGTTCGTCCAGCTGGCCGGCCGCGCCAAGGACCTGATCATCCGCGGCGGCCACAACATCGACCCGGCCGTCATCGAGGACGCGCTGCTCGCCCACCCGCACGTCACCGGCGCCGGCGCGGTCGGACGCCCGGACCCGCACGCGGGCGAGGTCCCGGTGGCGTACGTGACCCTCGCCCCGGACGCGGACGTGACCGAGGACGAGCTCCGCCGGTGGGCCGCCGAGCGCGTCCCGGAACGTGCGGCCGCACCGAAGTCCGTCACCGTCCTCGCCGCGCTGCCGGTGACCGATGTCGGCAAGCCCTACAAGCCTGCCTTGCGGGCCGACGCCACCCGGCTGGCTGTCGCAGCGGCCCTGGCCGGCCACGGCCGCGACGTGGAGGTCGACGCGGCGGTCGAGGACGGGTCCGTCCTCGTGTCCGTCACCCCCGGTGCCGGTGACCGCGCGGCCATCAGCGCGGTCCTCGACCGGTACGCCCTGCGCTGGACGTGGTCCCAGGCGACGCCCGGCCCGGTGGAGTCATGACCGCCGACACCGTCCCGGTGGTCGTCATCGGCGCCGGCCCCACCGGCCTGACCGCGGCGACCCTGCTGGGCCAGTACGGCATCGAGACCCTCGTGCTGGACCGCTGGGAGTCGGTCTACCCGCTGCCGCGGGCGGTCCACCTCGACGACGAGGTCTACCGGCTGCTCGCCCGCCTGGGCATCGCCGAGGAGTTCGCCGCGATCTCCCGCCCCGCCCACGGCCTGCGGCTCCTGGACCGCGACCTGCGGCTGCTGGCCGAGTTCCGGCGCGGCGCCGACCTCGGCCGCCACGGCCACCCCGAGGCCAACATGTTCGACCAGCCCCAACTGGAGGAGCTGCTGCGCGCCAACCTCGAACGGCACCCGACCGTCACCCTGCGCGGCAACGTGGACGTCACCGCGATCGAGCAGTCCGACCGCGGCCCGGCGCGGGTACGGTTCACCGACCGGACCACCGGCGAGGCCGACACCGTGACCGCCGGGTACGTGCTCGGCTGCGACGGCGCCAACAGCCTGACCCGCAGGGCTACCGGCTCCACCATGCACGACCTGGCCTTCACCCAACGCTGGCTGGTCGTCGACATCGCCACCGACGCCGACCTGCACCAGTGGGAAGGCGTGCACCAGGTCTGCGACCCGGTGCGTGCGGCCACCTACATGCGCATCGGCGCACGCCGCCACCGCTGGGAGTTCCAGCTCCTACCCGGTGAAAGCGCCGACGACTACCGCGACATGACCCGCCTGCACCCCCTCGTCCGGCCCTGGACCGGCGACCTCCCCGCAGACGCGCTGGAGATCGTGCGCACCGCCGAGTACACCTTCCGCGCCCAGATCGCCGACCGCTGGCGTGGGCAGCGCGTCTTCCTGCTCGGCGACGCCGCCCACCTCACCCCGCCCTTCATAGGACAGGGCATGGGCGCCGGCCTGCGCGACGCCGCCAACCTCACCTGGAAACTCGCCGCCGTCCTCGACGGCCACCTCCCCGAACACGTGCTGGACAGCTACGAGACCGAACGCAAACCCCACGCCCGCTCGATGATCAACCTGGCCAAGCTGGTCGGCACCGCCATGAGCGCCGGCGGGCACACCGGCAGCAGGTTGCGCCGCATCCTCGCGCCCCATCTGCACCGGCTCCCAGGCCTGAGCAACCGCATCCTCGACAGCCGAACCCCGGCGCTGCACCGCTCGGCCCTGGTCGACCGCGGACGGCTCGGTCTCGGCCTCGCGGGACGCCTGTGCCCCAACGCACCGTTGCCGGACGGCCGACGCTTCGACGACCTCGCCGCAGGCCGCTACGCGCTGGTCACCTCCGCACCCGTCACCCCCGCGCTGCGCTCCGAAATCCATGACCGAGGCGGTGTCCTGGTCACCGCCTCGCCCGGCACCGCCCTGCACCGCTGGCTCGGCCAGGGCCGCACCGCAGCGGCGCTGGTCCGCCCCGACGGCACCGTCCAACGCACCGCATCCGACCCGGAGGCCCTGGGCCAGCTGCTGCCCTCATCGAGCTCCTACGGGCGCGTCCGGGGGTGATTCCGTGTCAGGGCGAGGCGAGTTGACGGACGCGGCGTGGGAGCGGATCGGGCCTCTGTTGCCGAAGCGGGGCGGACGTGGCCGTCCATGGCGTGATCACCGCCAAGTGGTCAATGGTGTGCTGTGGCGGCTGCGGACCGGGGCTCCCTGGCGCGATCTCCCCGAACGGTACGGGCCATGGCAGACCGTCTACGAGCGGTTCGCCCGTTGGGAAGTGGACGGGATCTGGGTGACGTTGCTGGAATACCTCCAGATTCGCGACGACGCGGTGGGCCGGGTGGACTGGACCGTTTCTGTCGACTCCACCATCAACCGAGCCCACCAGCACTCGGCCGGCGCCTGCAAAAGGAGGGCCGCAGACGGGGGCACGCTGGAAGATCCAGGCCATTCGCAGATGCGCCAGGCTCTCGGCCGCTCCCGTGGAGGCCTCACCACCAAGATTCACCTCGCCGTCGACGGCCGCGGCCTTCCACTGTCCATCGTGCTCACGCCGGGCAACATCAACGACGCTACAGCTTTCAGCCAGGTCCTCGACAACATCCGCATCCCGCGTGCCGTGACGGGCCGACCTCGCACGACACCGGCACGGCTACTGGGCGACAAAGCGTATTCCAGCTGGGCGATACGCCACTTGCTGCGGCGCCGGGGCATCGCTGCCACGATCCCCGAACGCCGCGACCAGATGGCCAACCGGCGACGTCGTGGGGACAAAGGCGGTCGCCCACCCGCCTTCGACAAGAACATCTACCGCACCCGCAACGTAGTCGAACGATGCTTCGCCCGTCTCAAGCAGTTCCGTGCCATCGCGACGAGGTTCGACAAGCTCGCCGAACGCTACCGAGCTGGGATTGTCATAGCCGCTCTGGTCTTGTGGCTGCGAGAACCCGCCGGCTGATTTATTTGTCAGACAGGCTCTAGTGTCCTGAGTCCTTGATCCGTCGAATGTATCCGGCGAGGGATTCGAGGATCTGGTCAGCGGGTTTGGTCCAGACGTAGGGCCGGGGGTCGG
>NZ_JBHWIV010000116.1:0-22566 GCF_042731675.1 Kitasatospora sp. NPDC059827
CGCCCGATGTCGCCAAGGTGACCATCAGCTACGGCGACGACCCGACGCAGTACCCGGCCGTCATGGCGGACGGCGCGTTCGTCCACGCGGCCGCCATCACCGCCGGCCCCGACCCGAAGGCCTTCCCCCCGGACGCCTACGTCCACGCCTACAACGCGGACGGCAAGGAGATCTACAACCAGAAGACCCAGCCCAACACCAACGACTCCCGCCGGTAGGCGCCGTCGACCAGGGCCTGTCGACGACGACCTCCACGTGACTCCCCGCCGCAGGGCCGACGATGGCGGGCCCTGCGGCGGTCACGGGTCGTGTCATATCAGGTGGTGCGCCCGGAGATCGGCCACGTACTTGGTGATCAGGTCCGGTGACAGGTGGGGGATGTCGTTGCCGTCGTCGAGGGCCGCGGCCCGTACTGCCGCGCGGAACCGGTCCGCCGGCAGGGCGGATCCGGCGAGTGGCCGTTCCGGCTCGGTGAAGGCGTGCAGCAACGGGAGCAGCGAATGCCGGCGGCGGCGGTCGGGCAGGCCGCGCAGGGCGGACTCGAAGCGGTCGATCCACTCGGCGTGGTCCTGGACGCGTGTCAGGGGATGTCCGGCTGCCACCAGCCAGTCGACGACCGTGTCGAGGGAGATGCCGTCGTCGTGCGGGTTGACCACGTTGTACGTCCGGTAGCCCTCCCGTGCGTCGTCACCGGGACACGAGTGATCTCCTTGGCAGCCGGGAAAACCTGTGCAGGCGTGCGGTGCGGAGTGCCGGGGCACCTGGGTCGGCCGCGGGCTCACCGGTCCTCGGCCGCGCGAGCGTCAGCGGCTCCGTTGTCGTCGGCCGCTCCGTGGTCGTGGGTGAGCCGGACGATCGCGGCCGCGGCGCCACGAGCGCCGCCCGCGTCCCGGGCCTCGATCGCGTCGACGAGCCGCCGGTGCAGGCCGGCGTGCTCCTCGGCGTGGGCCGCGTCCCAGGACAGGCCTCCCAGGTGCGAGGTGAGCGCCGTGCCGAGGTGGTCGTAGACCTCGATCAGCAGGTCGTTCCCACTCGCCCGGACGACGGACCGGTGGAAGAGCGCGTCGACGTCGGTGGCCGCGGCCGCGTCCTCGCCCGCGACGGCCGCTTCGGCGTCGGCCAGCAGCTCCCGCAGCTGCCGCACCTGCTCCTCGCTGCGGCGCAGGGCCGCGGCGCCCGAGGCGAACTCCTCCAGGACGGTCCGCAGCTCCAGCACGTCGTCCCGCTTCGCGGAGCCCGCCCGCCGCACCATGACCGACTGGAGCTCGCTGGAGGAGCGGACGTAGGTGCCGTCACCTGCCCTGGGTTCCAGCAGGCCGAGGTGCACCAGGGCACCGATCGCCTCCCGCAGTGTGCTGCGGCCGACCCCGAGCTCCTCGATGAGGGCCTGCTCCGGCGGGATCCGCGTCCCGACCGGCCAGCCCCCTGCCTCGATGTGCGAGCGGAGGCTCGCCACGAGCTGGGCGGAGAGGCTGGCCGTCCGCCGTGGTGCGCTGATGGGTTTCATGGAAGCACCATATACAAACGTCAGACATTTGAACATTGTGTCTTCTGACCGGCACGTCCACACGTCGACAAGGCCTCCGACGTGGTGCAGCGCCGGGAGGCCCCGTCATGTCTCGGCGACCGGGAAACCAGGGTCCTATCGTGGACACATGGAGAACGGCACTGCGACCGAGCGGCACTGGACCTTCCTGACCAACCACGCCCGCGTCCTGGTCCAGATCGCCCGCGACCCCGGCATCCGCGTGCGCGACATCGCCTCCTGCTGCCTGCTCACCGAACGCGCCGTCCAGCGCATCATCACCGACCTGGAACAGGCCGGATACCTCAGCCACGAACGCCAGGGCCGCGCCAACCACTACAGCGTCACCGCGAGCAAGCAACTGCGTCACCCCGCCGACGCGGGCCCGACGGTCTCCGAGCTCCTCGCCACGCTCCTGCGCTCAACCGCCGACGGACACCGGGACCCGGCCCCCACCGCGCTGGAGTCACCCCGGACCTGAGGCCTTGCCGTGCACTCCTACCGCCGGGCAGCGGTCAGGGGGCCCGGGTGTCCGCCGCCGGCGGTGCGCTCACCTGGCCGCGCTCGGTCTCGTTGTGCTCCTTGGCCTCCTCGTGTCCCTTGGCCTCCTCGGCCTCCTCGGCCTTCGCCCGGACGTCCGCCGGCGTCGGCGCCGTGATGTTCCGCTGTTCCGCGGACCGCTCCCGCGTCTGCTCGTCGTTCGACATGGTTCATCTCCTCCTCTGCACGGTTCCTCCCCTCGACCCGGCGTCTCCCCGGGCGGCCGGGAGGCAAACGCGGTGAGCACGGACCTCCGGGAGGGACTGTCCTTCTCTTCGCCGACACGCGCACCTCGGCGTCACCCGGCGGGCAGCCGCAGCTCGCACCAGACCGTCTTGCCCGTCCCCGTCGGGCGCCACCCCCAGCGGAGTGAGAGCCGGTCCAGGAGGAACAGCCCGAGGCCTCCCTGGTCGCCCGCCCGGTGCGCCGACCGGGGCGACGGCGGCCGCGGACTGGCGTCGCCGACCTCGATCCGCAGCCGTCCACCGGCGCGGATCAGGAGCAGTGCCCGCGGTCTGCCGGTGTGCCGTACGGCGTTGCCGACGAGTTCCGAGACCAGCAGGACGGCGTCGGCCACCGCCCTCGGGTCGGCGGTGCCGGTCAGGAAGGCACTCGTGAAGGCGCGGGCCTCGGCAGCGGTGCCCGGTCGGGCCGAGAGCGGTAGCCACCGCGCCACCGAACGGGTCGGCGACGGCACCGGGGTAGCGGCCTCGGTCCCGTTCACGCGCGCGCACCTCCTTCGATGCGCCCGGCAGTCCCGCCGCGCGCACTCCTCGGAGACGTCCTGGCGGCGGATCCCCGCCACGACCTTCGCCGGGTCGCGCCTACCCGGCCCGGTGCTCCCCTAACGCTGCACGTCGAGGAACCGGCACCCGGAGGGCGAAGGCGCGGCCGACGGCCCCCGGGCCGGGCTACCCCACGGGCCGGGCTACTCCACCTGGACGGCGATCAGGCAGGTGTCGTCGTCGGTGTCGGCCGCGCTGAGCTCCAACAGGCGGTCGAGATAGCGCTCCAGGTCCGGGCCCGGGGCACCGGCGGCACGGATCAGCTCGTCGACGGACTCCTCCACCGGGCGGTCCCGGCGCTCCACCAGGCCGTCGGTGTAGAGCAGCAGGACGTCGCCCGGCGCCAGCCGCCCGGTCCGCTCCTCGTAGCGGGCTCCCTCCACGGCTCCGAGCAGCACACCCCGCGGCAGCGGGAGCACCTCGGCGCCGTCCGATCCGACCAGGACCGGCGGCAGGTGACCGGCCCGGGCCCAGCGCAGCTCGCCACTGCCCGGGTCCAGCAGCACGCACACGGCCGTGGCGGTGACCTGGCCGGGTTCGCGCAGGGCCACCGTGTTCACCCACTCCAGCAGTCGGGCCGGGCCGGCACCGGTGACGGCGAGGCCTCGCAGCGCGTGCCGCAGTGCGACCATGCCGGTGGCCGCGCCGACGCCGTGCCCGGCGACGTCCCCGACGGCCAGCAGTACCCGTTTGTCCGGCAGCGGCAGGACGTCGTACCAGTCGCCGCCGACGCGGTCGCGCTTGGCCGCGGGCCGGTAGCGCGCGGCGGCGCGCAGCCCGCTCGTACCCAGCGGGGGCGGGGCGGCGGGCAGGATGGCCTGCTGGAGCCGCAGCGCCAGTTGCTCGCGTTCGGCGGACTCCTGCTCGCTGTCGGCCAGGCGCTCCCGGGTGGCACCGAGCGCGACCTCCGTCCGGTGCTGGGCGGCCACGTCCTGGTAGGCGCCCCGGACGGCGGTCAGCCGACCGTCGTCGTCCAGGACCGGTTCCACGACCAGCCGGGTGTGTCGGTGGGTGCCGTCCGGCTGTGCCAGCCGGAAGACCGCTGCGGCGGTGCGGTGATGGCGGTGGACCAGGTCCAGCAGCCGCCGGACGGCCGGGGCGTCGTCGGGGTGGGTGCGCTCGGTGAGCCGGACCAGCGCGAGGGGATCGGCGTCCGCCGGCAGCCCGTACAGTTCGCGGAGCCCTTCGCTCCAGCGGATCCGGCCGTCGACGGTGCGCTCCTCGAACCCGGCCACCCTGGCGAGCCGCTGCGCCTGGTGCAGCAGGGCGGCCTGTTCGGTCGCTCCGGGCCGCCCCGCCTCCTGCTGCCACTCGACCAGCACCTTCCCGGCGAGCGGGACGACACCGAGCAGGACGGTGGCGGGGACGGCGAGTTCGTGGTCGCGGAAGACCAGCCGGACGCTCTCGCCCCGAAGCGGCGTACCGGTCTCGTGCACGCGTACCAGCCGTTCGAAGAGGCCGGTGGAGGACGCGACCGGATACGCCTCCAGCAGCGAGGCTCCCTCCAGCGCCTGTCGCGGACGGCCGAGCGGATCGCGGAAGCGGGCGTTGACGCGCAGCACCGTGAAGTCCGCCACCCGCCCGTCCCGGACCACGGGCTCCAGGAGGAGCGCGGGGGTGACCAGCCCGTCCAGGAGATCGGCCGAGTCCTCCGGGGGCACCGCGGAACCGGTGTCGGGGAGCAGGGTCGCGCACAGGTCGGCGATCGCGCGGAGCTCACGGCGCCGGGACGCGTCGAGTGCGGGGCCCGGGCTCGGCCACAGGACCTCCAGCACGCCCCGGCGGCGTCCGTGGTCGAGCAGCGGGAGGACCGCCCGTGCCGATCCGGCCCCCACCGACGGGTCCCGGGTGCCCGGGTCCCCGGGCCACAGGTCCGCGCCGTCCGCGATCACCCGCTGCGCGGGGGTGGGGACGCCCGGCGGGACGCGGCTCCAGGCTTCGGCCGCAGCGGCGGGGAGTCCGGCGTGCGCGGCGAGGGCGAGCACGCCGCCCGGCAGCCGCTGCCAGACGACGACGGCATGGAGGCCGAGCGACTCCCCCGACTGCTCCAGCACCGTGTCGGCGGCGTGTTGCAGGTCCGAGGCGGCGGCGAGCGCGGACGGACGGGACAGGGAGCCGAGCGGTGAACCGGGCCGCGAACCTGCCGCGGACCCTGCGGGGGTCTCGGGCCCGGCGTCGGGTGGTCCGGCGAGGTCGAGTGGTCCGGCGAGATCGGGCAGTCCGGCGACGTCGGCGGCCAGGGCCTCGATCGGCACGCCGGCCTCGTGGGCCAGCCGGGCGAGGTGGGCGGCGGCTTCGGCGGGCAGCACACCGAGACGTTCGGTCAGGATGCCGGTGGCGAGGTCGACGGCCGCTCGGCCACGGGCCTCGGAGTCGACCCGCCCGGCCGCGTCCTGGAGCCGTCGGACCGTCTCGGCGAGGGCTTCCGCTGTGACGGTGGCCGTGACTGCGGCTGCGGCTTCCGGTGACCGGCGCCCGACGGTCATGACCGGCCCAGCCAGTGCTCGATCCGGGCGAGCAGGCGGGCGGTGTCGACGGGCTTGGTGATGTGGTCGTCGGCGCCCGCGGTGAGGCTCTTGTCGCGGTCACCGGGCATGGCCTTGGCGGTGACGACGATGACCGGCAGGTGCGCGAAGCGCTCGTCGGCGCGGATGGCGGCGATCGCGGCGTAGCCGTCGAGGCCGGGCATCATGACGTCCATCAGGACGAGACCGGTGTCGGGGTGGCCGCGCAACAGGTCGAGTCCGGCCTTCCCGTCGGCGGCGTGCAGGACGGCCAGGCCGCGCTGTTCCAGGGCCTCGGCCAGGGCGAAGACGTTGCGGGCGTCGTCGTCGACGATCATGACCTTGCGCCCGGCGAGCGGATCGTCCGGGGGACGGGCCGGCGGTGTGACGGCGCGAGGCCGGGCCGGGCGGCGGCCACCGCCACCACCACCGTTGCCACCGCCACCGCCACCGCCGAGCAGCCGGATCACACGGTCGCGCAGGTCGTCCAGCCCCTGCGCGAGGTCGATGCCTCCGGGAGCTGCGTCGGACCGGCCGCCGTCCTCCTGGTAGCCGAGGACCGGCGTGCCGTCCGGAAGGGCGTCGAGCAGGGCGGGGGCGAGGTCGCCGGAGTGCGCCAGGTCGATGACGACGCAGCGGTGCACGCCTTCCGCCAGGGCGGCCCGGAGCACCGCCTCGGTGCCGGCGCCGGTCACCCGCACCGCCGGGTCCGGCTCGCCGATCAACGTCACGGCCGATCGGACGATCAGGGTGAGCAGCGCCGGCGGGTCCGGCTCGACCACCAGGATCCCCCGCGGACCCTCGGGGAACGAACCGTTCGGGTTCGGCCCGGTGGGGTTCGGCCCGCTGAGCGGGAGGTAGAGGGCGAAGCTGCTGCCCTCGCCGGTGGTGGAGGTGACGGTGAGGGTCCCGCCGAGCAGCCGGGCGAGTTCCCGGCTGATGGACAGGCCGAGGCCGGTGCCGCCGAAGCGGCGGCTGGTGGTGCCGTCGGCCTGCTGGAACGCGCCGAAGATGCTGTCGAGGTGCGCGGGGTCGATGCCGATCCCGGTGTCGTCGACGTGGAAGGCGACCGCCGCGCCCGTCTGCCCGAGTTCGGCGGGCAGGTCGGCTCCTTCGACGCGCTCGATCCGCAGCTCCACCCGGCCGGCGTCGGTGAACTTGACCGCGTTGGACATCAGGTTGCGCAGCACCTGGCGCAGCCTGGCCTGGTCGGTCAGCAGTTCCTTGGGCACCGCGTCGGCGACGGTGGCCTCGAAGCCCAGCCCCTTGTGGTCGGCCAGCGGGCGGAACGTGGACTCGACGTAGGTCAGCAGTTCGCGCACGGCGAAGGGTTCGGGGGTCAGTTCCATCTTGCCGGCCTCGACCTTGGAGAGGTCGAGGATGTCGTTGATGAGCTGGAGCAGGTCGGCGCCGGCGGAGTGGATGACGCCCGCGTACTCGACCTGCTTGGCGGTGAGGTTGCCGCCGGCGTTCTGGGCGAGCAGTTGGGCGAGGATGAGCAGGCTGTTCAGCGGGGTGCGCAGCTCGTGGCTCATGTTGGCCAGGAACTCGGACTTGTACGTCGAGCCGAGGCTCAACTGCCGGGCGCGTTCCTCCAGTTCCTGGCGGGCCTGCTCGATCTCCAGGTTCTTGGCCTCGATGTCGCGGTTGCGCTGGGCGAGCAGGGCGGCCTGCTCCTTCAACTCCGCGTTGGAGCGCCGAAGTTCCTCCTGTCCGGCTTGCAACTCCCTTGTCCGGGCCTGGAGTTCGACCGTGAGATGCTGGGACTCGGCGAGCAGTTCGTCGGTGCGGGCGTTGGCGAGCAGGGTGCCGATGTTGACGCCGCAGGACTCGGTGAACTGCTCCAGGAGGGCCCGGTGCACCGGGGTGAACGGGTGGAGGGACGCGAACTCCAGCACACCGAGCAGTCGTTCCTCCGCCGCGATCGGCAGGACGACCAGCGAGCGGGCGTCCATGGCGCCCACCCCGGAGCCGATGGTGGCGTAGCCGGGCGGCAGGTCGTCGACGGCGATGACGCGCCGGCTGCGCCCGGCCTGGCCGACCAGGGTTTCGCCGAGCTTCACGCGCTGGTCGGCGGGGGCGGCGGCCGCCCGGCCGTAGGTGCTGATCCGGGCGAGTTCCGTCCCTTCGCCGGTCTCCTCGGCGAGGTAGAAGGCGCCGTACTGGGCGCCGACCAGGGCGGTCAGTTCGTCGGTGATCATGTCGGCGACCGCCTGCACGTCCCGCTGCCCCTGGAGGGAGGTGGAGAGGCGGGCGAGGCTGGTCTTCAACCAGTCCTGTTCCTGGTTGGCCAGCGTGGTGTCGCGCAGGGACCCGACCATGGCGTTGATGTTGTCCTTGAGCTCGGCGACCTCGCCGGAGGCGTCCACGCTGATCGAGCGGGTGAGGTCACCGGCCGCGACGGCACTGGTGACCTCGGCGATCGCGCGGACCTGCCGGGTCAGGTTGCCGGCCAGTTCGTTGACGTTCTCGGTGAGGCGCTTCCACGTGCCGGAGACCCCGTCGACCTCGGCCTGCCCGCCGAGCCGCCCCTCGGTGCCGACCTCCCTGGCCACCCGGGTCACCTCGGAGGTCACCCGGGCCAGCTGCTCGGCCATCCCGTTGAAGACCGTCGCGATCTCACCGTGCACGCCGGGCAGGTCCTGGGTGAGCCGGGTACGGAAGTCCCCGTCGCGCACGGCCGTCAGCCCCGCGAGCAGCCGGCGCAACGCCCGTTCCGCCGGGTCCGCGGGCTGCACGTCGGGGTCCGGCCGCTCGTCCATGCGTCCCACCATCCGGATCGGTCACACCCCGGGCCCGGCGCCCCGCCTGGGCGTCCCGGCCCGAGGACGGCGGATGCCGCCCTGCTCCCACTGTCCCACCGAAGGCCGAAACGTGGCACGCGGGTCAGGTGTCACCCGCTCGAAGGCGGTCAGTGCGGCTGTCCCGGTGCGTCGGGCTCCTCGTCCCGCCAGCCGGGGGCGTCCTCGTTCTCCAGCTGTTCGCGCAGCCGGGCCAGGGTCGCGGTGAGCAGCCGGGAGACGTGCATCTGGGAGACGCCGATCCGTTCGGCGATCCGGGACTGGGTCCAGCCGTCCCAGAACCGCAGCTTGAGGACCGTCTGCTCCCGCTCGGGCAGTTCGGCGAGCAACGGCCGGACGGCGGTGCGGAAGTCGGCGAGGTCGATGCCGGGGTCGCAGCCGCCGAGGCGGTCGAGCAGCGCGCTGCCGGTCTCGTCGGTGTCCTGGTCACGCAGCGCGTCCAGGGAGTTGGGGCGGTAGACCTGGCCGGCCACCAGGCCCTCGGTCGCCTCCTCGACGGTCAGGTGCAGGTCCTCGGCGATCTCCTCCGGGTGCGGGAGGCGGCCGAGTTCCTGCTCCAGCCGGTCGGAGCCGCGGGTGACGGTCAGGTACAGCTCCTGCATGCTGCGCGGCACGCGGACGGGCCAGGAGGTGTCGCGGAAGAAGCGCTTGATCTCACCGGCGATGGTGGGGATGGCGTAGGTGATGAACTCGACGCCGCGCTGCGGGTCGTAGCCGTCGACGGCCTTGATCAGGCCGATCGTGCCGACCTGGAGGATGTCGTCCATGTCCTCGGGGCGGTGCCGGAAGCGGGCCGCGATGAAGCGCACCAGCGGCATGTTGAGTTCGATGACGGTGCCGCGGACGTAGCTGTACGTGCCGCTCTCCCGGGGCAGTTCGGCCAGGCGCCGGAACAGCGCGTCGCTGAGTTCGCGCGCCTCGGTCTTCCCCATCGTGCGCAGCTCGGCCTCGGTGGGTCGCGGCGGCGGGTCGGGGACGGGGCACGGGGGGCCGACCGGTCCCTGTCGGGCGTGAACGTGCTTGAGCGGAGTGGACACGGGGTTCTCCTGGGCATCGGGTGAGTGCCCGGTAACGCCGACGGGCCTGCGGCCCGCCCGGCGGGGCTTCTTCCCCCGGGGCCTGCGCCTGGCTGCTTCCAACGAGGCCCCGGAGGCACCTGGGTCGGTGTCGGCGAACGGCCGGTCGTGCTCGGCCGTCGCATGACTGTCCTACCCGACATACGACTTTCAAGTCATGTTTAGATCGGTTTATTACCTTTTGCCCGGGTGGACACCTGGGCGGCGGACGTGGTGGTCCAGCGGGGACGGCACCTCCAGCCACACCTGCTTCCCACCCTCCTCGGGCACACATCCCCAGGCCCCGGCCAGCCGGTCGACGACCCGCAGCCCGTGACCGCCCGGCCGCCCCGGCTCGGCGGCGGGACGCAGCCGCGGGGGCACCGGACTGGCGTCCGTGACCTCCACCCGCAGCCGGGCCCCGTCCCAGTGCAGCCGCAGTTCGCGAGGGCCTCCCGGGGCGTGGAGGCAGGCGTTGGTCACCAGCTCCGAGACCATCAGCAGGACGTCCTCGGTGACGGCCGACTGCTCGTCGTCGGCGGCGGGCAGCCAGTGCCAGGAGCGCAGCACGTCCCGGCTGAACTCACGGCTGCGCCGCACCGCGCCGTCGACTCCGGTGAACGCCATCCGCCTGGTGCGCTCACGGCCCGGCGACGGGCCCTGCCCGGGGAGGTCCATCACGCCCTCCTCACACCGGACCGGCCGGCGGGGCGGTGCCGGGCGCCTCCGGCGGGTCCGGCAGGTCCGGCGGGTCGGGCGGGTCCGGCGGGTCGGGCGGGTCCGGCAGGTCTGCCGATCCGAGCGCCGACCGGACGTCCGGGTGGATCCGCAGCACGCTGTCGGCTCCCGTGATGGCGAACAGCCGCGCCACCATCGGGCGCGGACCCGCGACGTCCAGGCGCAGCCCGGCCTGCTCCCGCTCGATGCGGGCACGCAGCAGGAGGTTGAGCCCGGTCGAGTCACAGAACCGCAGGTCCGCCAGGTCGACCACGACCCGGTCGATGCCGTCGCCCACCGGGCGGGCGAGCACGGCACGCAGTTCGCCCGCCGTGTCGTGGTCCAGTTCCCCCGCCACGCTGACGACCAGGACCGACCCCCGGCGGTCCGCCGTCACCCGCAGCTCGCCCCCGTCCCCCTCGGCCGTGGTGGAATCCTCGCCTGGCCGTGGCATGGCACGCTCCCTGACCGGTCGGGACGGCGATGCGCCGCCACGCCCATCATGCCGCGCGGCACCGCCGGCCGCGCGGACGACCGGAGCCCACGGGCTCGCCCCCGGTGTGGCCTGGCGTACCGCCCGCTCGTCGTCCATGCCCCGCGTCTGCCCGACCCCCTCGCGGCTACACGCACCGACGGACCGGAGGCCGGGGCGATCACCGGGGCAACGCCGGGTGATCCGGGTGTGAAGCCGGTCCGCACGGGCAGACGCAGCGCGGGGCGCAACCCGCCCCCGTACGAGAGGAGCGCACGCGATGGGTACCGAGAACAAGCTGCGCAACGCGGCGGAGAAGGCCCACGGCAAGGCCAAGGAAGCCGTCGGCAAGGCCACGGGCGACCGCGTCGTCGAGGCCGAGGGCCGCGGCGAGCAGATCAAGAGCGACCTCAAGCAGGCCGTCGAGAAGGTCAAGGACGCCGGGAAGCACTGACCCCCGGCACCCGGCACCCGACACCTGGCACCCGGCGGCCGCCCCGCGCGGCCGCCGGGCCGGTGCGCCGAGCACCGGGGTGTCAGATCCGGTAGGCGGCGACGTACCGGCCGGGGTCCTGGCGCAGGTCGCCGTGCCAGCGGTGGAGGCACTGTTCGGCGAAGGTGTGCCCGGTGGTGAGGATGTCGTCGAGCGGGTCCAGGTAGGTGAGCACGTGTGGGGGTTCGAGTCCGGCCGCGACGCGGGCGGCGAGGCCGGTGCGGGCGAGGCGCAGGAGTTCGGCGGCGAGGGGGCGGACAGGGGTGTCGCCGAGGCGGGTGTCCAGGCCGGCGGCGGGCAGTGCGGCGAGGGCCGCGTTGTGCTCCTGGAGAGTGTGGTGGCCGAGCAACTCCCAGGCTGCGATGCGGGATTCGCGATGGTAGGTCAGGCCGGTCCACAGCGCCGGGAGGGCGGGGATGTGCGGGTGGGGCGGGCCGTCGGCAGCGCGTAGTTCGAGGGTGCCGCGGACGCGGGTGTTCGTCCAGAGCTGGTTGAGGTGGCCGGCCCAGTGCGCGAGGGTGGCTGCGGATCCGTCGTCGAGGCCGTGGCGGAGGAGCTCGCCGAAGGGTCGGTCGGGCCCCGGGTGGTAGTGGCCGTCGGCGGTGCGGTAGTGGATGAGCGGGATGCCGAGGGCCCAGTCGATCACGTCGTCGACGGTGACGTCCGGCCGCAGTGCGGGTGGCAGGACGCCGTGCCGGCGCGGGTCCATGCGCAGCCAGGACCAGCAGCGATGGGACAGCAGGCCGTCCGAACGTCCCGCCTGCAGCGGGGAGTTGACGAGGAGGGCGGAGACGACGGGAGCGGCGGCCATCTGCATCCGCAGCTTCTCGGTGAAGTCTTCGGGCGCGAGGTGGTCCAGGGTGACCTGGGTGGAGAGCGAGTGGGCCATGACGTGCCCGGCCCGGTTGCCGTCGTCCCCGAGTCGGGCGAAGTAGGCCCGCATGAGGGCGCCGCGGGTCATCGGGACCCAGGTCGTGTCACCGAGGCGGTCGAAGGGCAGATTGCCGCCGGGCAGCAGGGCGAGGCCGAACCGGCCGACGAGTTCCGCGAGTTGTTCCAGGGCGGCGCGCAGGCCGTCCACCGCGGCGGCGAGGCTCGCGGCCGGGGGCGAGGAGTACTCGATCTGGCCGCCGTGTTCCAGGGTGAGCTGCCCGCCGTCGGGCAGGGTGATGCCGGTGAGCCGGCCGGTGTCCTCCTGCCGTTCGCCGCCCCACTGCTCCAGGGCCGCTTCGAGCACGGCCAGTACGCCGCGCTCGCCGTAGTAGGGGGTGGCCAGCCCGGTGTCCGGGTGGACCAGGCCGCACTCGACCTCGATGCCGACCAGTTCCCGCCGGTGGCGTGGGGGCAGGAAGAGCGAGCGCAGGTCGTCCCGGCTGAGCTCCCGCTCGCTCATGCCGCTCCGGCCCGCGTGGTGCTCCGGGTGTGCCCGACGCGGTCGAGCACCGCGATCACCGCGTCCAGCGCGGACCGGGCGGCGCCCTGGCACCAGGCGTGGGCGCCGGACAGGTGCTCACCGGCGAAGAAGACGCGGGGCCGGTCCGCCGGGTGCGGGGCACCGAGGACGCCGAGGTAGCGGGTGTGCTCGCCGGGGGTGAGGTGGGCGAAGGCGCCTCCGCCCATGCCGGTCTGCACGTCCCAGTTGCAGTGCACGATGTCGTCGACGTCCGCGGTGATGCCGGGGTGCAGCTTCTCCAGGCAGTCCAGCACCAGCGTGTCGCGGTCGGACGCCACGAGCGCGGCGAAGCGCCGGGCGTTGGCGCCCCACAGGTACGCGCCGACCAGCGCCGCCGGCTCCGCCGAGCGCCGCGGGTCGCGTGCGGCCCACCGGTGTACGGCGCTTCCGTCCACCCCGTCGACGACCTGCACCGCGTTGTCGGACGGGTACCAGCACTGCTGGATCGGCAGATCGGTGAAGCTGCCGCCGCCGTGGATGCCGTCCTCCAGTTCCCAGCGGCGGCGGGTCAGGTGGAGGACCGTCTTGATGCTGCTCGCGTAGCTGATGCCGCGGACGGCGTGGCGCTGGGCGTGCGGCAGTTCCGGGGTGACGGCGATCCGGTCGAGCGCGGGCGCCGGGACGCAGCACACCACGTAGTCGGCGTGGTCGAGCAGGCGGGCGCCGATCCGCCGTCCGCGGATCTGCACGCCGTCCGCGGTCAGCGCCAGCTCCTCGATCTGGGTGGAGAGTTGGAGCGTGCCGGGCCGCAGGGACCGGACGAAGGCGTGGACCAGGGCGTCCAGCCCGTCGACCAGCTCGACCTGTTCGCTGTGGAACAGGCCGAAGTAGTCGACCAGCACCTCCAACAGCGAGGACTGCTCGTAGTGGGCGAGGCCGCTGGCGTGCCCGAAGAGGTCCCAGGCGTCCTGGGACAGGTGCTCGTGGACGAACTGCCACAGCGACACCGAGGCCGCCCGCTCCAGCGCCGGGTCGTCCCAGTGGCCCTCCAGGGTGCGGCGCTGCTGGTCGACGGTGAGGGTGCGCCAGACCGAGCCGAGCAGGTGGTCCAGCACGGGCGTCGGCGCCTGTCGCTCGGCCGGGCGCAGCGCATAGACGGGAAACAGCGCCGCGACGTCCTGCACCCGCACCCGCCGGCCGCGCAGGTGGTAGTAGGCGCGCGGGTTGACGTTGACGAACGGGCGGGTCGCCAGCCCGAACCGGGAGAGGTAGTGCAGCACGCAGTGGTGGTTGCCCGGGATGCGCATGGCGCCCAGGTCCACGTGCGTGCCGTCCCAGAACCGGTGGGTGCGCACCCGCCCGCCCGGCCGGTTCGCCCGCTCGTAGACGACGACGTCGAACCCCCGGCGTTGCAGCTCGTGCGCGCACACCAGCCCGGCGACGCCCGACCCGACCACGGCGACCCGTGCCCGGCCGGCGGGGACCGGCGCCTTCAGCTCCTCCGGGAACGCGAAGCTCGTATCGAACATCGACACCACCAATCGGCCACGCCCCCTCGGCAAGCCTCGGGCAGGCGTTCTGCGCGGGCCACCGCGGGTCGCCGATTCGGGTGACCGCGATCGCGGTGCGTCATCACGACCGTCCACGACCTGGAGATCCCGGACGACGATCCCCCTCCAGACGCGAGCATTCCGCGGGAGTCCGGCCGCCAGGAGCCGAAGGGGCTGTCGGCGACGGCGGAACGGTCGGGACCGGGAGGCGCCGGGCACCGGCGGATTCGGTCCACCGACCCGGCCGACCTGCGGATTCCCGGGCATTGCCCGACCCGGACGCCGACGAACAAACCGGCTCTCCCCATGGCCAACTGACGCACAATCGTCGATCCCTGTTCTATTCGGGCATAAGGGACGATCAGTGTGCAGACTTTGCCGATTCGATATCCAATATGGTCTTCCGGCCCGAACGGCTCTGCGATCTTTGAGGAGCAGCAAACTCTTTACCGTCACTATTCACGGAGATAACTCTCTTGCCATCGAGGAAGCAGGCCTCGCCCGAGTTCGGGGGCGGGGCCTTCACCACGCGCAGACTGCGGCGAACAGCCGTCATAGCGGCGCTCGCGATGCTGGTCGAGACCGGGGTCGCGCTCGACGCGATGACGTCCGAGGCCTTCGCCGCGCCCGCCGGCGCCAAGGCGTCGGCCACCGCGTCGGCCACCGCAACGGTCAACGAGGCGCCGGACACCGCGTCGGCCACCGCAACGGTCAACGAGGCGCCGGACACCGCGTCGGCGCTGCTGGCGGCGCGGCTGAACGGCCACCGGATCGAGGTCACCGGGGCTCGGACCGCCACCACCACCCTCTGGGCCAACCCGGAGGGCACGCTGACCCAGGACGCCGCGACCGGACCGGTCCGGGTGAAGGTCGGCGAGGCCTGGGTCCCCGTCGACACGACGCTCGTCGAGACCGCGGACGGCAAGGTCGCCCCGAAGGTCCACCCGGAGGGCCTGACGTTCGCCGGCGGCGACGCCTCGGTGAAGACCGGTGACCCGGTCGTCCCCACCGCCCCAGCAGCAGCCCCAGCGGCCCCCGCCCCGGCCACCGCCACCGCCACCGCGGCCCCGGCCGCCACCCGCGCCGCCCGCGGCGAGGCCCGCCCGCCCGTCGGCGCGGCGACGCCCGGGGCCCAGCCGCCGCAGTCCACGCCGTTCGCGAAGCCCACCGAGCCGTCCGCCGCCGAGCCCGCCCCCACCGAGCCCGCCGAGCGCGAGCTGGTGAAGATCGGCAGCGGCGAGCAGCAGGTGCAGTTCGGCTGGCTCGGCCGGCTGCCCAAGCCGAAGCTGGAGGGCAGCAGGGCGACCTACGCCGACGCCCGCCCCGGCGTGGACCTCGTCCTGGAGGCCACCCGCACCGGCTTCGAGCAGTTCCTGATCGTCAAGGACCGCTCGGCCGTCTCGCAGGCCGGCACGATCACGCTGCCGATCGACACCAGCGGCCTGGACGCGGTCCGCACGGACGACGGCTCGATCGAGCTGACCGAGCGTCCGTCCGGCAAGGTCCGGGCGAAGATCCCCGCCCCGGTGATGTGGGACGCGAAGGTCGACCCGAACTCGCAGGAGCACGACCACCGTGCGCCGGTGGCCATGGAACTGCGCGGCTCCGGCTCCGACGCCGAGCTGGTCTTCACCCCGGAGGCGGGCTTCCTCACCGACCCGGCGACCAGCTACCCGGTGACGATCGATCCGGCGCTCACCGTCGGGCCGTCCTTCGACACCTTCGTCCAGCAGGGCTACGGCACCGACCAGTCCTCCTCGCCGGAGCTGAAACTCGGCAACAACGGCAGCGGCCAGGTCGCCCGGTCGTTCCTGCACTTCCCGGAGGGGCCGTACCACGGCAAGCACATCCTCTCGGCGAAGCTCAACCTCTACATGTTCCACTCGTGGTCCTGCGAGCCGTGGTCCTGGGAGGTCTGGGACACCGGCATGGCGTCCACCGCCACCCGCTGGACCAACCAGCCGGGCTGGAACAGGATGTGGGCCACCAGCAGCACCACCACCGGCAACGAGGCCGCAGGCTGCGGCAACGCCTGGGCCGGCCAGGACGTGACGAACCTGGTCACCGCGTGGTCGGACAACGGCTACACCAACAACGCCCTGGGCCTGCGCGCCTCCACCGAGACCAGCCCGTACTCCTGGAAGCGCTTCGACTCCGCCGAGGGCTCCAACCCGCCCTACCTGTCGGTCACGTACAACACGATCCCGACGGCCCCGCCGGCGGTGGACGTGTTCCCGGCCCGCCAGGGCAACCCCCGCTACACCTCCTCGGCCACGCCCACCTTCCAGGTGCTGGCCAGTGACCCCGACGGCGGCGGCCGGGTCGGCGCCGACTTCGACCTGTACCGCGCCGGCGTCTTCGTCAAGCGCGTCTACAAGGAGGTCCCGAACGGCAGTTACGCCCAGGTGAAGCCGGCCGACTTCGGGATCGCGAAGCTCGACGAGGGCGTCACCTACTCGATGGGCGCCCGCCTCTGGGACGGCACGGACAACTCCCCGTGGGCACCCAAGGACGTGGTCGTCGTCGCCGACACCACCAAGCCCGGCGCACCCTTCGTCACCTCGCCCGACTACCCGTCGGACGAGGCCTGGCACGGCGCCGCGGGCCAGGCCGGGCGCTTCACGCTGACCCCGCCGGCCGGCACCGACGACGTGGTCGGCTACCTCTACACCCTGGACGGCAAGGCGCCGACGACGGTGGACGCGACCGGGGCGACCACCGCCTCGATCACCCCGCCGGCCGACGGCACCCACGTCCTCAAGGTGCAGACGAAGGACCGGGCCGACAACCTCTCGGACCCGGCCGCCTACACCTTCCGGGTCGGCAAGGCGGGCGTGATCTCGCCGGTGGACGGCACCCAGGCCGCGAAGCGGGTCAAGCTCGCGGTCGACGCCCAGAGCCAGTTCACCCGGGTCACCTGGCAGTACCGCCGCGGCCCCGGTGCCGCCGAGTTCGACGTCCCGGCGGCCCACCTCGCCAAGGCCGACAACACGCCGGTCACCGGCGCCCGGCCGCGGCTGTCCGACCTCGGCGCCCACGCCAACTGGTCGGTGCTGGAGTCGCTCGGCCAGGTCGGCGGCGTCGTGCAGGTGCGCGCGCTGCTCTACACCGACAAGGACAGTGACCCCGTCTACCCGACGGCCTGGTCGACCTTCACCGCCGACCCCAACGCCGACGGCGCGGCCGGCACCCCGGTCGGGCCGGGCTCCGTCAACCTCCTGACCGGCGACTACTCGGTCGACGTCACGGACACCGACGAGTTCGGCATGGCCACCAAGCGCTCCTCCTCCTCGCGCGGCACCGACCGCGGCTGGCAGGAGCAGGGCGAGCGGCTGACCGCGAACCAGCAGCAGGTGTCCACCGACACCACCGGCTTCCTGGCGACCCCCGGCACCGCGCTGCGCGCCACCGACCGGGGCCAGGGCTCCTCGACCGACTCGCTCAAGGTGCTGCCGGACGCCAACAAGTCCGGTGACACCTACGCGCTGCTCGGCGGCTCGGGCGGGCTGCAGCTGGGCATGAGGCCCGGCCGCACCTACCGGGTCAAGGCCTGGGTCTACGTGCCGTCCTCGACCGGGCTGACCGCCGGGTACGACGACCGCGGCATGCGGATCGTGGTCGTCCACGGCAAGGCCGGGGCGCTCACCACGACCGTCTCGCGCAAGGCCCCGTACACCGACGCCTGGGCGGAGCTCACCACCGACGTCACGCTCGCCGCGGACGCCACCGAGGCGCAGGTCCGGCTCTACAACGGGCACTCGGACAACGCCGACAAGCCCGTCTACTTCGACGGCATGTCGGTGCGCGAGCTGGTCGCACCGTTCGGTCCGCAGTGGGCCGGCGGGGCGCAGGGCGAGGCGGCCGAGTTCGTCTCGCTCGCCTTCCCGAGCGCCGACGCCGCGGTGCTCAAGGCCACCGACGACACCTCGGTCACCTTCGCCCGGGCCCAGGACGGCACGCTCTCCCCCGAGCCCGGTGCCGAGCACCTCGGCCTCAAGGCGACCGGCGGTGCCTACACGCTGTCCGAACTGGACGGCTCCACCACGGTGTTCGCCCGCCAGGGCGACTCCGACGTGTACACCGTGCAGTCCTCCACCGGCCCGGACGCCGCGTCCACCACCCGGTACGTCTACGACTCCACCGACCGGCGCGCGCTGGTCAAGCGGGTGATCGCGCCCGTGGAGCCGGGCGTGGACGACGCCAACGGCTGCGCCGTGGACCCGCTGCCGCGCGGTTGCGAGGTCACCGACTACGACTACGCGACCGCCACGACGGCCGCCGCCGGTGCCCCCGGCGACTTCACCGACCGGGTGAAGGCGGTCCGGGTCTGGTCGTGGAACCCCGCGACCGCCAAGCAGGAGGCCGTCGAGGTCGCGCACTACCTGTACGACGACCGCGGCCGCCTCGTCCAGGTCTGGGACCCGCGCCTGGCCCAGCCGTTGAAGACGGCGTACGGCTACGACGACGCGGGCCGGGTCACCCGGATCTCCCCGGCCGGGGACCTGCCGTGGGACTTCGACTTCGGCAGGGCCGCGGCCGACCAGGACCCGGGCCGACTCCTCAAGGTCCGCCGCGCGGCCCTGGCGCAGGGCTCCAAGGACCAGGTCGTCGGCGAGACCGCGACGGCCGTCGTCTACGACGTGCCGCTGACCCGCGCGTCGGGCGGTCCGTACGACCTGGCGGGCGCGGACGTCGCCAGGTGGGCACAGACCGACGCGCCGACCGACGCCACCGCCGTGTTCGGCCCCGAGGACGACCCGGGCACCGGCACCGCCTCGGCCGCCAGGCCGGGACCGGACGGCTACCGGCCGGCCACCGTCCACTACCTCAACGCCTCCGGCAACGAGGTCAACACGGCCGGCCCGTCCATCACCCCCGGCGGTGACATCGACACCCAGGAGTACGACCGCTACGGCCACCCCGTCCGCACCCTGGAGGCGACCGACCGCGCGATCGCGCTCGGCACGCACCCGGAATCCGAGCGCTTCGTCGCGGAACTGGGCCTGCCGGCCGACTCCGCCTCCCGCGCCCGGCTGCTGGACCACCGGACGGTCTTCTCCCCGGACGGCCTCGACGTCGTCGACACGCTCGGCCCGGCCTACCGCGCCTCGCTCGCCGAGCAGGTCGAGGGCCAGAGCTCGCCCGCGACCTTCACGGCCGAGGGCGAGAGCCTGGTCCAGCTGGGCGCGACCGACCCGGTGCGGGTGCAGACGCTCGCGCAGTGCTGCGCGGGGGCCGGCTGGTCCGGCGGCGGACAGGTCTTCTTCGGCGCCAACGAGGTCGGGGACAACGCCTCCTTCCGGGTCTCGGTGCCCGAGGAGGGCGAGTACCAGCTCGGCGCGCTGCTGACGAAGGCGCCCGACTACGGCATCGTCCAGCTGTCGATCGACGGCCGGAACGTCGGCGGCACCTTCGACGGCTACGGCCCGAGCGTCACCAGCACCGCCTTCACGGCCGGGGGCACGGTCCGCCTCGCCCGCGGCGACCACGAGCTGCGGATCACCGTCACCGGGAAGAACCCGGCCGCCGTCGCGCCGTACTACCAGGCGGGTCTGGACCGGGTCACCCTGACCAAGACCACGCTCAACCCGACCCTCCCGGCCGGCACCCCGGTCGTCGCCCGGGACCACAACACCACCACCTACGACGAGGGCAGGCCCGACGGCCGGGCCTACCACCTGGTCACCACCGCCACCGACGGCGCCCGCATCGACGGCTACGCCGACGACGTCGAACTCCGCGTCACCAGGACCGGCTACGACGCGCCGATCGGCGGCACCCCCGGCTGGTCGGTGAAGGCCGCGACCTCGGTCACCACCGACGCGCTCGGCGCCAAGCTGACCGCGTACGTGAAGCACGACGCCGCCGGCCGAGCCGTCGAGTCCCGCAAGCCCGGCTCGACCGGGAACGACGCGGGCACCGTCAGGTCGGTGTTCTACACCGCCGGGGCCAACCCGGACGACGCCCTCTGCGGCAACCGTCCGGAGTGGGCCGGCAGCCCGTGCGCCACCCTGCCGGGCGGCGCGGTCACCGGGGCGGACCCGACCCGGATGCCGACGACGCTCCCGGTCAAGCGGGTCACCCGCTACTCGCCGTTCGGCGAACCGGAGGAGACCACCGAGACCAACGCCGGCAAGTCCCGCAGGACCGTCATCGGCTACGACGCCGCGGACCGGGTCGTCTCCACCGAGATCACCTCGGACGAGGGTCTGCCGCTGCCCCCGGTCACCACCGAGTACGACCCGGCGACGGGCGACGCGGTGCGGACCACGGCGGGCGGCAAGTCGCTCACCCGCGTCATGGACGCGCTGGGCCGCCTGGTCTCGTACACGGACGCCGACGGTGGCACCACCACCACGGAGTTCGACAGGTTCGGCAAGCCGGTGAAGGTGAGCGACCCGACCGGGTCCACCGCGTACACCTACGACCGCGCGAAGGAGCCGCGCGGCCTGGTCACCTCGGTCAACGACAGCGTCGCGGGCGAGTTCACCGCCGCCTACGGCCCGGACGGCCAACTGGTGGAGCAGACCTACCCCGGCGGGATCGTCCGCAAGGACAGCTTCAACGCCGTCGGCGAGGCCACCGGCCGTACCTACACCCGCAGTTCGGACAACGCCGTGGTCTGGGCCCAGACCAGCGACGTCTCCACCCAGGGCCAGGTGGCCAGGAACACCAGCTCCACCGCCACCCGCAGCTACGAGTACGACCGGCTCGGCCGCCTGGTGAAGGCCCGCCAGTCGACCACCACCAGCGGCTGCGTCACCCGCCAGTACGCGTTCGACGGCCACTCCAACCGGCTGTCGAAGACCACCCTGCCCTCGGCCCTCGACGGCACCTGCGGCACGACCGGGGCCGTCGCCGAGAACCACGCCTACGACAGCGCCGACCGGCTCACCGACGCGGGCTTCGCCTACGACGCCTTCGGGCGCACGGTGAAGACCGCGACCGGCTCCGCCAACACCTACTGGGCCAACGACAAGGCCGCCGCCCAGGAGAAGGGAGACACCAAGCAGCAGTGGGCCCTCGACGCCGCGCACCGCTTCACCGCGTTCACCACCGGCAAGAAGCAGGCCGACGGCACCTGGGCCAACGCCACGTCGAAGCTGAACCACTACGGCGACGACTCCGACGAGGTCCGCTGGACGGTCGAGGACACCACCCAGGGCACCGTCACCCGCAACGTCTCCGGCCCGGACTCCGACCTGGTCGCCACCACCGGCAGGTCCGGTGACGTCCAGCTCCAACTGACCGACCTGTTCGGCTCGGTGGTCCTCACCACGGACCCGGCGCTGACCAAGCCGGTGGTGCTGGACTTCGACGAGTTCGGCATCCCGCAGGACGGCCAGGCCGCCGTCCGCTACGGCTGGCTCGGCGGCAAGCAGCGCTCCGCCGAGGCCCAGGACGGCGACGTCCTCATGGGCGCACGCCTGTACAGCCCGGCCCTCGGCCGCTTCCTCCAGGTCGACCCGATGCCTGGCGGCAACGCGAGCCCGTACGACTACTGCACCGGCGACCCGGTCAACTGCACCGACCTCGACGGCAACTGGGGCATGCCCAAGTGGTTGAAGAAGACGGTGCACGTCGTCGCCAAGGTCGCCGAGGTGGCGTCGTACATCCCCGGCCCGATCGGCTCGGTGGCCGCCGGCATCTCGGCCGTCTCGTACGCGGCCACCGGTAACTGGCGCAAGGCCGCCGAAATGGGCGTCACCGCCGCGGCCGGCCTGGTCGGCGCCAACACCGCGGTGCGGGCCGGCTTCACCGCCGCCCGCGCGACCCGGGCCGCCAGCCGGACCAGGAGGTTCGCCTCCCGCGCCCGGTCCGTGTTCCGCCGTACCGGCTGCAACTCCTTCGCCCCCGACACCCCGGTGCTCATGGGCGACGGCGGACAGCTGCCGATCGGCGCGGTGCAGGTCGGCGACGAGGTGCTGTCCACCGACCCGGCCACCGGCGCGACCCGGCCCGAGCCGGTCCTGTCGGTCATCTACGGGTACGGCACGAAGCACCTGGTCGACATCGAGACCGCGGCGGACCGCGGTGCCGAAGCCGGTCGGGACACCGAGGCTCAGCAGGGCGGCCCGGCGGGTCAGGCGCTGCGCGCCACCGCCGAGCACCCGGTCTGGGTGCACGACCGGGGCTGGACCGACGCCGCCGAGGTGCGCGTCGGCGACGCCCTGGTCACCCCGGCCGGCACCCCGGTCACCGTCACCCGGGTGACCGACCTGGGTGAGGTCCCCGACCAGCTGGTCGTCAACCTCACCATCGGCGACCAGCACACCTACAGCGTCCGCTCCGGCGACGACTGGGTGGTCGCGCACAACCGGAACTCCTGCCAGATCGACCTGCCGCACATCCTCGGCGGGCACGGTGCGGGCAGCCGGATCGCTGGCAAGAGCCGCTTCCGCTCGCGTAACGTCAAGGAGGTCAAGTACCTCATCCACACCACCGTCAAGAAGGGCAAGAGCAGGCCCAACACGGGCGGCCGCGAAGGCCGGATCTACGAGCACGACTTCGGCCGGATCATCGGCCGGGACGGCAACGGCCGGCACACGACCCGTCTGCGCGTCGTGGTGAAGACCAAGCGGGGCAGGAGGACGGCCAGGACGGCCCACCCCTACTGACCCCGAACCCACTGACCTGAACCGGATCGCCGGGGGGCGCGCGGCCGCCCCCCGCGCTCCCCCGGGTGCCCCCGCCCCCCCGTGGGGACCGGCCCCACCCGGGAGGGTGAATG
>NZ_JBHWIV010000117.1:0-22072 GCF_042731675.1 Kitasatospora sp. NPDC059827
GCCTTCCAGCGGGCCCTCCGGGCGCTTCGTTCTTTCGTGTTTCCAGCTTACCAGATGTTTTCCGCTCCGTTTTCCGGAGTTTCATTCATCCGATTCCCGCTGGGGGGATTTCCTGCGAACTTCGTTCCGAAGCTTATCAAAGCTTTCGGAGTGTTCCGTCCGTGGGATTTGCTTCATCGGAGGGCACGCATTTCGTGAAACGCGCTCGCCTCGATTTCGGCGGTGTCGTAGACACTAACGCCCGGGCCCGACCGTTGTCCAGTCGCTCCCAACCGTTCAAACCTACTAGCCCACCCACACCACGTCAATGGTTTGGTCGGGATGCGAGAAGACTAGCAGGTCAACGGCCTGTTGATCACCACGGCTCAGGCCGCGACGGGCTGCAGGTCCGCCCGGTCGGCCGCGTCCACGTCGCCGAACTCCCCGCTCGCCGCGGCCTTCCGGCCCAGGACCAGCGCATAGGTGAGGAACGCCGCCTCCGCCACGACTCCGATGGAAATGCGGGCCCAGGTCGGCAGGCCGGACGGCGTCACGAAGGCTTCGAGCACGCCGGCCACGGCCAGCACCGTCGCCAGCCCGATTCCCATGCCGATGATCGAGCGGCCCTGTTCCGCCAGTGCCACCGCGCGGGTGCGCGGGCCGGGGTCGATGAGGGTCCAGCCGAGGCGCAGGCCGAGGCCGCCGGACACGAAGACCGTGGTCAGCTCCAGCAGGCCGTGCGGGATGAGCAGGCCGAGGAAGACGTCCAGCCGCCCGGCCGAGGCCATCAGCCCGACGCCGACGCCGAGGTTGACCACGTTGACCCACATCACGACGAGCACCGGGATGCCCAGCGCGATACCGAAGAGCAGGCACTGCACGGCGATCCAGGCGTTGTTCGTCCAGACCTGGGCCGCAAAGGAGCTGGCCGGCCGGTCCGAGTAGTACGCCTCGTACTGTCCGCCGGGGCGGGTCAGCTCGCGCAGGTCGTCCGGCGCGATCAGGCTGTTCCGGACCTCGGGGTGGGTGGCCATCCACCAGGCGATCAGCACGGTGACGACCATCGAGACCGCCGCGACCGGCATCCACCAGCGGCGCGCGCGGTACAGCGCGGCCGGGAAGCTCACCGTGTAGTAGCGGGCGACGTCCTGCCAGCCGTTGGTGCGGGCGCCGGTCACCGCGCTGCGGCCCCGCGAGACCAGGCCGGTCAGCCGGCCGACCAGGGCCGGGTCCGGCGCGGCGGCCTGCACCTTGGCCAGGTGGCCGGTGGCGCGCTGGTAGAGGGTGACCAGCTCGTCGGCCTCGTCCCCGTTGAGCCGGCGCCTACGGGCAAGGGCGTCCAGCCGGGCCCACTCCCCCTGGTGGGTGGCGACGAAGACGTCCAGGTCCATTCGGCGGCTCCATGGTCGGCGATGGCGCGAGGCGCGCGTGCGCGGGTCGGGCAGGTACGTACGGACACGTGCGGGCCCAGCATGCCAGGAACCGTCGCCGCCCCGGCCGCCGGGATCTCACTTCCCGTGCGACCACCGGGCGCCGTATGTTTGCGGCTGCGGATCAGACTGCGGAGAGCGGGCAGTGGGGGCCGATCCACGTGTGCTCCCACCTGCTCGCATGAGCGTGAACGGACAGGTGTCTTGAGCGACCTGGTGACGGGTGAGGCGGTCGTCCTCGACCTGCAGACGGCGAAGCTTCCGAGCAGGGCGTTGGCGATCGTGCTCGACCTGCTCATCGAGTTCGCCGCCCTGTTCGTGTCGACGCTGGTGCTGAGCATCGCCCTGTCCGGCCTGGACAGCGCGGCACTGGCCGCGACGATGCTCGGGATGACGGTCTTCTTCCTGGTGGCCGTGCCGGTGATGATCGAGACCCTCAGCCGCGGGCGCTCGGTCGGCAAGGCGGCGCTCGGCCTGCGGGTGGTGCGCACCGACGGCGGCCCGGTCCGGTTCCGGCACTCGCTGGTACGCGGGCTGGCGGGCTTCTTCGAGCTGATCGCGATAACCGGCGCCCCGGCCGTGATCACCTCCACGCTGAACGCGGACGGCAAGCGGCTCGGCGACATCTTCGCCGGGACGGTCGTGGTCCGCGAGCGCACTCCGGCCGGAGCCGGTGCGGCCGGCCCGCTGCCCCCGGTGCACCCGCAGCTGCTGCACGACATGGGCCGTGAGCTGGTCGCGATGGACCTGTCCGCGGTGCCCGAGCCGCTCTGGCTGGCGATCCGTCAACTGCTCGTCCGGGTGGGTCAGTTGGATCCCGGCGTGTCCTTCCGGATGGCCGCGGGGCTGGCCGAGGACCTGGCCGCCCGGATCGGGAACCCGATTCCGCCGGGACTGCACCCGGCCGCCTACCTGGGCGCGGTGCTCACCGAACGCCAGCGCCGGGAGTGGATGCGCGCCCAGCAGCGGTTCATGGCCGCGGCCCCCGTCCAGGCCCCCGCCCCGCACCCGGCCGTCGCCCAGGCCCCCACGGCCGACGGCCGCCCCCACCGCGTGCTCGGCGTGCCCGCGGCGCACGCGCACGCGCCCGTACCGACGCCCCCGGTAGCGGCCCCGGCACCGGTCCCGACGCCGGCCGCCCCCGCGGCCCCGTCCTTCGTCAAGCCCTCGCAGCCGACCCCGCCCGCCCCCGACGCAGGCTTCGCCCCGCCCGCCTGAACCCCGCCCGTCTGGGCCCCGCCCCTACTCCCCCACCGGCCAGGCGTTCGGCGGCGACTGGAGCTCCTCCAGCTCGATCCCCGCCGCCGCCAGCACCACGTCCCCGGCCAGGTGCACCACCTGCTGCTCCCCCGTCTCCAGGTCCGCCACCTGGTACCGCTCGACCAGCAGCGGCCCCGAGTCCGTCGCGTGGGTGTCCACGCCCTCCAGCAGCCACCCCTGGTCGAAGGTGCGCGGCGCCAGCACCGGCTCGGTGAACGCCACCAGCCGCACCCGGGCGCTCGCCCCCTCCCGCAGCCGCAGCATCCGGGCGGTGGCGACCAGGAAGCCCGGCGAGCGTCCGGCGAAGCCGTGCGCCCGGTCGTGCCCCTCCGCCGCGTGCTCGCCGCCCGGGTCGGCCGCGTCGGTGCGGACCCACGCCACCCCGTCCACCGCGCCGCCGCGCACCTGCCAGCCGCCGGCCCGCAGTTCCATCCGCAACGGCCGGGCCCGCGAGTCCAGCGTCAGGTCGACGCTGCCGATCACCTGCCCGTCCGGCGCGTAGGTCTTGGAGACGTACCGCCAGCCGGCCGCCCCGGGCGCGCAGCTGAACCGCTCCTCGCCGAGCAGCACGTGGTCATGGGTGTCATGGAGCGAGTACCGACCGTTGGGCATGCCCGAAAGCCTACGCACCGGCGTCCGGTGCAACATTCCGGGCCGGTGCCCGCATCAGAGGGTCGGACGGCGCGGGAGACGCGCCGCCGCCACGACGAGAGGGGGTGCAGATGGCGAAGCAGACACGCGACGCGGAGTTCACGGAGTTCGTGGCTTCACGGAGTGGCTGGCTGCGGAAGGTCGCCTATCTGCTGTGCGGGGACTGGCACCGGGCCGACGACCTGGTGCAGGAGACCATCACCAAGCTGTACGTGCACTGGGCGAAGGCGAGCCGCGCGACGAACGTGGACGGCTACGCCCGCCGGACGCTGGTGAACACGTTCCTCGCCGAGCAGCGGACCTCCTGGTGGCGCCGGACGGTACGAACCGGTACCGATCCGGACATCGCGGCCACGAGCATCGACCTGGACGTCTCGCTCGACCTGCGCAAGGCCCTGGCGGCGCTCCCGCCGCGCCAGCGCGCGGCCGTCGTGCTCCGCTACTACTGCGACCTGTCGATCGACCAGGCAGCCGAGGCGCTGAACTGCTCCTCCGGCAACGTGAAGAGCCAGAGCGCGCGCGCCCTGGAGACCCTCCGCCGCAGTCTCGTTCTCGTCCCGGCCTTTGCAGAGAGGACGTCATGACCGCCACCGATCACCGTGAGCTGAGCATCGCCCTGTCGGCCCTGGCCGACGAGCCGGCCCCGCCCGCGGCCTTCGACATCACCACGTCCATCACCCGCGGACGGGCCCGCCTGCAGCGCCGGTACCGGGCCACGGCCGGCGCGGTGGCCGTCGTGGCGGCCGTCGCACTCACGGCCACGATGCTGATGAAGCCCGGCAACACGACACCGGCGGTGCAGACCCTCCCGGCGGTCACCGCGACGCCGACGCCGACCCCGACCCCGACGTCGACCACCGCCCCGGCCGCCGCCTCGGACCCGCTCAGCACCGAGGTCTCGTACGGCTGGCTGCCCGACTGGGTGGACCAACCGGGTCGGATCGACCGCGAGATCCAGGCCAAGGGCCTCTACTCCGCGAACAAGGACACCGGCCGGAGCATCCCGCGCCTGAACCTCCAGCTCTACCCGGCCGGGGTCGAGCCGCCGTTGGACCCCCAGTCGCCCCCGTACGACATCCACCTGGTGCGCGAGGACGCCCCCCCGATCAACGGGCGGACGGCCTACTGGGCGAACCTGCCGAGCGGGAAGCAGACGTGGTCACTGCGCTGGCTGACCCCCTCGGGCCGCTGGGCGGAGCTCGCCGCGAGCAACGGCACCCCGGAGCAGACCGGTCGCGACGTGCTGCTCAGGGTGGCCAACGGCGTCCGGTACGGACACCGGGACGTCCCGCTGCCGGTCCAGTTCACCAACCTGCCCGAGGAGTTCGGAACACCCGACATGGTGCAGCTCTCCCGCCCGGACCCGGAAGGCCGGGGAGCCTGGAACCTCTACCTGAACTTCAAGGTCCAGGGAAAGACCGTCACCCTCGAACTGCGACCGGACACGGACGAGCCCGGCACGATGCCGACCGGGCACCCCAGCCCCGCCCCGACCTGCCAGTCCCGGAACGGGGTGTGGATCTGCGCCGCCGTGTACGGGGGCGGCACGCCGCCGGCCCTGGACGAGATCGGCGGACTGTCCGGGCTGCTCTCGCGCACCGAGCCGATCGGTGTGGACGAACGCGACTGGACCACCGACGTGTTCGTCCGCTGAGAACGACCGGACGACCGTTCTCGGCGGACGACCGGACGACCGGACGACCGGACGACCGACCACGCGCCGAACGCGCCGGTGGCCGGCACCCACGGGGGGTGCCGGCCACCGGCGTTCGCCGATCACCGCGTCAGCGGCGACTCACCGCATCAGTAGCGGTACTGCTCCGCCTTGTACGGGCCCTCGACCGGGACGCCGATGTAGTCGGCCTGCTCCTGGGACAGGGTGGTCAGCTTCACGCCCAGCGCGTCGAGGTGCAGGCGCGCGACCTTCTCGTCCAGGTGCTTCGGCAGCACGTAGACGCCGATCGGGTACTCCTCGGTCTTCGTGAACAGCTCGATCTGGGCGATCGTCTGGTTCGCGAAGGAGTTGGACATCACGAAGGACGGGTGGCCGGTCGCGTTGCCCAGGTTCAGCAGGCGGCCCTCGGAGAGCACGATGATGGTGCGGCCGTCGGCCTTGCGCCACTCGTGGACCTGCGGCTTGACCTCGGTCTTCACGACGCCGTCGAGCTTGGCCAGGCCGGCCATGTCGATCTCGTTGTCGAAGTGGCCGATGTTGCCCACGATGGCCTGGTGCTTCATCCGGGCCATGTGCGAGGCCATGATGATGTCCTTGTTGCCCGTGGTGGTGATGAAGATGTCGGCGGTCTCGACCACGTCCTCCAGGGTGGCGACCTGGTAGCCGTCCATCGCCGCCTGGAGCGCGCAGATCGGGTCGATCTCGGTGACGATGACGCGGGCGCCCTGGCCGCGCAGCGACTCGGCGCAGCCCTTGCCGACGTCGCCGTAGCCGCAGACGACGGCGACCTTGCCGCCGATCAGGACGTCGGTGGCGCGGTTGATGCCGTCGATGAGCGAGTGGCGGCAGCCGTACTTGTTGTCGAACTTCGACTTGGTGACCGAGTCGTTGACGTTGATCGCCGGGAACAGCAGCTGGCCGTCACGGTGCATCTCGTACAGGCGGTGGACACCGGTGGTGGTCTCCTCGGTCACGCCCTTGATGGTGGCGGCGACCTCGGTCCACTTGTTCGGGGTCTCCACGAGCGTGCGGTTGAGCAGCTCCAGGATGATCCGGAACTCGTCGTTGTCCGCGGTGGACGGGTCCGGAGCGGCACCGGCCTTCTCGAACTCGACGCCCTTGTGGATCAGCAGGGTGGCGTCACCGCCGTCGTCCAGGATCATGTTCGGGGTCTTGCCGTCGGGCCAGGTCAGCGCCTGCTCGGTGCACCACCAGTACTCCTCCAGGGTCTCGCCCTTCCAGGCGAAGACCGGCACGCCCTGCGGGTTCTCCGGGGTGCCCTCCGGGCCGACCGCGATGGCGGCGGCGGCGTGGTCCTGGGTGGAGAAGATGTTGCAGGAGCACCAGCGGACCTCGGCACCGAGCGCCGTCAGGGTCTCGATCAGCACCGCGGTCTGGACGGTCATGTGCAGCGAGCCGGTGATCCGGGCGCCGGCCAGCGGCTGCGCGGCGGCGTACTCGGCGCGGATGGACATGAGGCCGGGCATCTCGTGCTCGGCCAGCTGGATCTCCTTGCGGCCGAACGGCGCCAGGGAAAGGTCGGCGACCTTGAAGTCACCGGTGATGTCGGTCGACATGCGTCTGCTCCTCGCTGATGGGGTGGGGCACGGGCCGAGGTCCGGATGTGCGGTGCGCATGGCGGGCCGTACGGGTGCACGGCTACGCCGGGGCCGCCGGATCCCGTGGTGGCGGACCGGCTCCCTGCTGCGCAGCACAAACCGTCGGAGGACCTCTCTCCCTCGACCGGCGCACACCCTACGGGTGCGGACCGCCGATCGACCGCCATCAGCAGCGACGTTCTGGCTCTGGTGACGAATCTACACCGATGGCCCCACCGGGCGTCCGCGGATGACTGATTTGGGCGGCCGGATCCGGCCGTCGCCCAGCCGCCGCAAGACCCCTGCCCGACCGCCGCCGGCCCCCGCGCGACCCGGCTCGCCGGACGGTCCGTCAGTGCGCGGCGCCCGGCCCGGGGCCGCCCGGGGTGGCCGCCGGGTCCTCGCCCGCGGCGGCCTTCTCGGCGCTGTAGACGTCCGGTTCCAGGTAGATCGCCCGGGCGATCGGGACGGCGGCGCGGACCCGCTCCTCGGCCGCGTCGATGGCCCGCGCCACCCGGGCGGCGCTGTCCTCCGCGTTGACGGCGATCTTGGCGGCGACCAGCAGTTCCTCCGGGCCGAGGTGCAGGGTGCGCATGTGGATCACCCCGGTGACCGCCTCGCCGTCCACCAGCGCGGCGCGGATCCGCCGCACCGAGTCCTTGTCGGCGGACTCGCCGAGCAGCAGCGACTTGGTCTCCAGCGCGAGCACCACCGCGATCACCACCAGCAGCACGCCGATGCACAGGGTGCCGACGCCGTCCCAGACGCCGTCGCCGGTGATCACGGTGAGCGAGACGCCGAGCAGCGCGAGCACCAGGCCGATCAGCGCGCCGGTGTCCTCCAGCAGCACCACCGGCAGCTCGGGCGCCTTGGCGGTGCGGATGTACTGCACCCAGCCCTGGCCGCCCTTGGCCTTGGCGGACTCGCGCACCGCGGTCAGGAAGGACCAGCCCTCCATCGCGACGGCGAAGACCAGCACGCCCACCGCCCAGCCCCAGGAGTCCAGCGCCTCGGGGTGGTTGACCTTGTGCCAGCCCTCGTAGACCGCGAACAGACCGCCGACGCTGAACAGCACGATCGCCACCAGGAAGCCGTACACGTAGCGCTCGCGCCCGTACCCGAACGGGTGCTCCTCGTCCGCCGCGCGGCGCGCCCGCTTGCCGCCGATCAGCAGCAGCACCTGGTTGCCGGAGTCGGCCACCGAGTGGACGCCCTCGGCCAGCATCGAGGAGGAGCCGGTGAAGCCGAAGGCGGTGAACTTGGCCACCGCGATCGCCAGGTTGGCGGACAGCGCCGCGACCAGTGCCTTCGTCCCGCCCTCTGTGCTCATGGGCAGAGAGTAGCGGCCTCAGGACTGCGCGGCGGCCAGCCCCAGGTAGACGGCGGCGAAGTCGGTCAGCGCGATCAGGTCGGCCAGCGCGTGCAGCGGGTCCGCGAGGGAGCTCGCGTACTCGGTGAGCCGTACGTCGTGGGCGGCGGCCAGCCGGTGGGCGCGGCGCACGCCGAAGCTGCGCGGCCGTTCGTCGTCCTCGGGCACCTCGGCGGGGCCGTCCTGCTCCTGCCCGGGGTCCGGCGCGCCGGCCTCGGGGACGTGCCGCAGCAGCAGCACCTGGAGGTGCAGCGGGTCGGGCTCCTCGACCCGGTCGCGGAAGAAGTCGTCCGGGTCGGCGCCCGCGCCCAACTGGCCGGTGAACATGCCGCGGTGGGCGGTGAGCACCTGCGGCAGCGCGCCGGTCAGCGCCGGGCGGCCGGCCCGCTCGGCGAGCTGGGCGGCGAACCGGGAGGCGGCGGCGCCGGCGACCGGGCCCTCGGCCCACAGCAGCGGGACCGTCCCGGCCAGCCGGGCGGCCAGGCCCTTGGCCGGGTTGGTGTACGCGGCGGCGTCCGGGCGGCAGCGCACGGCGGCGGTGTCCAGCAGGTCGGCGACGGCCGGCAGCGCGTCGTAGGGCAGCTGGGTGAGGCCGAGCTTCTGGGCCAGCGCCAGCAGCGGGGTCAGGTGGGACCACAGCGCGGCCGGGTCCTCGGCCGGCAGGTCCGGCTCGGCGGCCGGTGCGGCGGGCGGGCCCTCGTCGGGCAGCACCGTGCCGACGTACGGCAGCGGCAGCGCGCGCACCTGCAGCGCGGCCTCGGCCAGCGGACTGCCGGGCGGGGCGGTGACGACGACGGAGCAGCCGCGGGCGTAGGCCTGCTCGGCGAGACCGATCAGGCCCTGCTCGCCGCCGTCGGCGGAGCTGATCACCAGCAGGTCGAGCGGTCCGGCCCAGCCGGGCAGCTGCCAGCCGAGCCCGGCGGTGAAGGCGGGCGGGGCGCCGGCCGCCCGGTCGACGCGCGGGGCGACGGCCTCGGTCGGCGGCAGCGGGACGACCAGGACGGCGGTCCCGGCCAGCGCGGCGAGGATCTCGGCGGCGGTCAGGGCGCTGCCGTGCCCGGCGACCAGGACGGCGCGCGGGCGGCCGTCGGGGCGCAGCCGGTCGAGGCCGGCCGCGTCGGCCTGCCGCAGCGCGGTGCGGACCCGGGCGCCGGCGCCGGCCAGGGCCAGCAGGGCGCGGTCGTGGTCGGCGCGCTGGAGGGCGGCCGGATCGTCGAGCAGGGTGTCGTCGAGCATGCGGCGGGCCTCCGGCTGTCCTGTGTGGGCGGCGGGCGCGGGTGGGGCGGGTCGGCCCCGGGGCTGGTCGGCCCCAACAGGATCAGGCCGGGCGGCGGGCCTCGTCCACCAGGAGGACCGGAATGCCCTCGCGGACCGGGTACGCGAGGCCGCAGTCCGCGCCGGTGCAGAGCAGCTCGGGCTGCTCCTCGGTGCCGCCCTCGGCGAGCGCGGCCCGGCACTGCGGGCAGACCAGGATCTCCAGCAGGAAGGATTCGAGCTTCATGGGGGCTCTCCAAAGTTCGGTGGTGGCACGGAGGTGCCCCGGCCGATAGGCAACCCTACCGGCCGGGGCACGGTGCGCTTCGGTGAGGCGCGGTCCGGTCAGGCGCGCACGACGGCGAGCACGCCGTCGCGCAGTTCGGCCATCCGCGCCGGGTCCTTGGCCTCGACGTTCAGGCGCAGCAGCGGCTCGGTGTTGGAGGCGCGCAGGTTGAACCACCAGTCCGGGCCGGCCACGGTGAGGCCGTCCAGCTCGTCCACCGTGGTGCCCTCCAGGCCGGCGTAGGCGGCGCGGACGGCGGCGGTGCTGGCGGCCTGGTCGGCGACGGTGCTGTTGATCTCGCCGGAGGCGGCGTAGCGGTCGTACTCGGCGGTCAGCTCGGAGAGGGTGCCCTGCTGCCCGCCGAGCGCGGCCAGCACGTGCAGCGCGGCCAGCATGCCGGTGTCGGCGCGCCAGAAGTCGCGGAAGTAGTAGTGGGCGGAGTGCTCGCCGCCGAAGACGGCGTCGGTGACGGCCATCTCCTGCTTGATGAAGGAGTGGCCGACCCGGGTGCGCACCGGGGCGGCGCCGAGCTCGCGGACCACCTCGGGGACGGTCCAGGAGGTGATCAGGTTGTGGATGATCGTCGGCTCGGCCTCGCCGGAGGCCTGGGCGCGGGCGATCTCGCGGGCGGCGACCAGGGCGGTGATCGCGGACGGGGAGACCGGCTCGCCGCGCTCGTCGACCACGAAGCAGCGGTCGGCGTCGCCGTCGAAGGCCAGGCCGATGTCGGCGCCGACCTTGCGGACCTCGGCCTGGAGGTCGACCAGGTTCTTCGGGTCGAGCGGGTTGGCCTCGTGGTTGGGGAAGGTGCCGTCCAGCTCGAAGTACATCGGGACGAGCTCGATCGGCAGGCCGTCGAAGACGGTCGGCACGGTGTGGCCGCCCATGCCGTTGCCGGCGTCCACGGCGACCTTCAGCGGGCGGATCGCGCTGAGGTCGACCAGGCCCAGCAGGTGGTCGGCGTAGCCGCGCAGGGTGTCCTGGGCGGAGAGCCCACCGGGCTTCACGTCCTTGGCCGGGACGGTGACGGTGTCGTCCTCGGCGGTCCAGGACTCGACCAGCTCACGGATCTCGGACAGGCCGGTGTCCTGGCCGACCGGGGCGGCGCCGGCCCGGCACAGCTTGATGCCGTTGTACTGGGCCGGGTTGTGGCTGGCGGTGAACATCGCGCCGGGCAGGTCGAGCTTGCCGCTGGCGTAGTAGAGCTGGTCGGTCGAGCAGAGGCCGATCTCGACCACGTCGGCGCCGTAGGCCGCGGCGCCCTCGGCGAAGGCCCGGCTCAGCGACGGCGAGGAGGGGCGCATGTCGTGCCCGACCACGATCGCGGTCGCGCCGGTGACCTGCACGAACGCGGCGCCGAAGGCCCGGGACAGGCTCTCGTCCCACTGGTCCGGGACGACACCTCGGACGTCGTACGCCTTCACGAGCTGCTTGAGGTCGCGCACTGCGGCTCCACCCTGGTTCTGTGCTGATCGATACGTCGGGCCACCGGCGCGTCCGGTCGACGGATCGCGGTGGTGTCAGACGGGCAGCGTACCCGGGCCGGGCGAACGCACCGTGCGGGGCGAGTGCTCAGTTGTCGGGCGAGCGCAGGACCCGGAGGTGGCCGCGGCGGCCGCCCTCGGTGGACTCGCCCTCGGGGACGCGGCCCTGACGGGGGGTCGGCGGGCGGGCGGCCTCGCGGACGGCGTTGGCGAGGGCCTCCAGGTCGTCGCTGCTGCGACGCAGCGGCCCGGTCTCGAGGGCGAGCCGGACGACCTCCCAGCCGCGCGGGGCGGTGAGCCGCTCGGCGTGCTCGGCGCACAGGTCGTAGCAGTGCGGCTCGGCGTAGGTGGCGAGCGGGCCCAGGACGGCGGTGGAGTCCGCGTAGACGTACGTCAGCGTCGCGACGGCCGGTCGGCCGCACGCGGTCCGCGAACAACGACGTACAGAGCTCACGAGGGTGGACGGTACCGCACTCCCCGCCGGGGAGCGAAGACCGCCTGTCCGGCGGGGGTGCCGTGTCGCGCCCCGGGTGCTCACCGGCCTCCCCTCGCCGGGGCCCCGCCGGGCCGTGGGGGCGCCCCGGGCGCGCCCGCCCGGCTCCTGCCGACCGGCTCGCTCCGGCCGCTCGGACACGCGCCGTCGCACCGGCGATTCCCCCGTCGGAGTGGTCCACTTCCGACCCGCCAAGGACTACTCTCGGCAGTGATATGGACAGCTCCGCACCGCAGTCATCGACAGGCCCTTCGCGCCGCCCCCGGCACCGCGACCGGCACGGCAGGGGGCTGCGCGGCCCTCTGGCCCCGCCCCAGGTGCCGATCTCGCTCACCCGCTCCGAACTGTTCGACGACTACGTGCGCGAGTCGGTGGAGCGGTTGGAGCGGCGGTGGCCGCAGCTGATCGAGGTGGAGTTCGCCGTGCAGGAGGTGCCGCTGCACGAGCCGGACGGCGCCGACACCGAGGACGGCGTGCCGCTGGGCCGGGTGTCGCCCGGTCAGAAGGGCCACAAGAGCCAGATCGTGGTGTACAGGCGGCCGGTGGAGATCCGGGCGAAGACCCGGGAGGACCGGGCGGCGCTGGTGCACGAGATCCTGATCGAGCAGGTGGCCGAGCTGCTGGGGCTGTCGCCGGACGCGATCGACCCGCGCTACGACGAGGAGTGACCTTCCGGGGCCCCGCGGGCCCCGGAAGGGCCGGTCAGCGCAGCACCACGCCCGGGTCCTGGGTGGCCTGCGGGACCTGCACGGTGCTGTGGTCGTCGCGCAGTGCCTGGACGGTGAACATCGGCACGTCCTTGGCGGGCAGGGCGAGCATCCGGGCGGCGACCACCGGGCCGCCGGACTCGGTCTCCACGGTGACCGCGAAGACGCCGTTCAGCCCGGCGGGCTCGGGCGCCGGGATGGCGACCGTGCCGCCGGCCGGGAGCTGGACCTCCTTGGTCGCCGGGGTGCCGCCGCCGCTGCCGGCCGAGCCGGTGACCTTGACGGTGGCGGCGTCGCCGGTGGAGGTCAGGAAGACCGTGGAGGCGCCGGCCCGGTTGTCGGCGACGGTGGCGCGGGCGCCGACCGGGCCGCTGCCGGTGAGCCAGGCCGCCTCGCTCTTGCCGTTGCCGCCCGTGCGGTCGACCCGCAGGCCGGCCACGATCTTGGTGGGGTGCCGGTCGTCGCTGGGCGACAGCCGCAGCCCGGCGACCTCGTCCCGGGTGACCTTGCCCAGGTCGACGGCGGCCACCATGCCCGCCTTGACGTGGATCGACTCGTTGCCGGCCGGGGTGAACCAGCCGTTCTTGCCGGAGAGCTGGATCTTGAGGTCGGCGTCGTCCTCCGGCGGGGCCCAGACCACCAGCCGGGCCGCGGTGGCGTCGGCGGGCAGGCCGGGCATCACCTGGGTGGCGGCCGGCTCGGCCGAGGCGGGGACCCAGTCGGCGCCCTTGGCCCCGTCGGCGGCGTGCAGCGCGGCGCCGATCCGTCCGGAGCGCACCACCACGTGCACGGCGAGGTCGGTGACGGCGCCCTTGCTGATCGTCGACAGCAGGACGGACTGCGAGCTGCCGGGGGCGACGGTGATGCCGTTGGCGGCGTCGTTGTCGATCAGGCCCTTGTCGCCGTACAGCTTGATGTCGACCACGGCGGCGGAGGACTCGGGGTTGACCAGGCTGACGTAGTCGACCCGGTCGCCGGCCGTGCTGGCCCCGGCGAACCAGAAGCTGGTGCTCTCCGGGGTGCAGGTCAGACCGGACAGGCCGGTGCCGCGCTGCTCGGTGACCACGGTGGTCTGGCTGACGGTGAAGCCGGGGGCGAGCGCGCCGGTGGCGACGGCCCCGGTGCCGGGCGCGGCGTCGCCGTTGCTGGCCGGGCCGGTGGCCGGGGTGCCGGGCTTGCCGAGGGTCAGCTTGGCGTCGGCGGGCGCGGCGTTCTTGTCCGGGGCCGGGGTGGCCGGGGCGCCGGAGCCGCTCGGGGCCGCACTCGGCGCGGCGGCCGGCGATCCGCTCGGCGCCGGGGCGGACGGGGCCGCGCTCGGCGGGGTCGCCGGGGCGGCCTGCTCGGAGAGCCAGCTGGCGCCGCCGGTGGCCGAGCCGGTGCCGGGCGGGGTGTAGGCGGTCAGCGTGGTCGAGCCGGTCAGGCCCTGGAAGGGCTGCGGGCAGACCGCCGCCGTCCGCTCGACCTGCGCGGTGCTCGGGGCGGCCCCGCCGTCCGCCTTGGCCGGGCCGGCCGGCGGGCGTAGCTCGGCGATCCCGAACACGGCCGCCAGCACCACGGCCGCGGCCAGCAGCGACTGGGTGGTCTTCCCCGCGGACCGGCCGGGGGCCGTCCCCGGCGCGCCGGCGGGCTCCGCGACCCCGGCCGGAGCGGCGGCGGGCTCGACGGGCTGCTCGGCCCGGGCTGCGGACTTCTTCCCGAATGCGGGCTTCTTCATGGCGGGTCAGCTCCCCGATCCGTGCTGGTGGGGGCCGTAGTTCCCGGAAGGGTGCCCGGTGCCGCCCGGTTCGTTGGGGTCGTAGTACGGCTCGCCCTGCTGCTGGCCCGGCAGCCAGGTCTGCTGGGGCTGCCCGGGCTGCTGCTGGTAGGCGTCGTAGCCGTACTGCTCCTGCGGGTACTGCTCGTACCCCTGCTGCTCGTAGCCCTGCTGGTCGTACCCCTGCTGCGGGTAGCCCTGCTGGTGGCCGTCGTACCCGTGGCCCTCGTAGCCCTGGCCCGCGTACGGCGCGGCCACCGGCTGCTGGGCCGCGTACTGGTCGTAGCTGTACGGGTCGGCCTGCTGGTACGTCTGGTACGGGTCGGTGTACGGCTCGGCCTCCTGGACGGCGGCGGCCGCCTGGACCGCCCCGGCCACCGGCTCGCCGGCGGGCTGCGCCGGGATCGCGCCCGGCGGGCCGTCGTACACCCCGGGCTCCTCGGCGCCGGGCTCGCCGCCCTCGCCGCGCTCGGCCATCCGGCGGGCCCGGCGGCTGCCGGGGGCGGGGGCCTGCGCCTGGGCGGCGGCGGCCAGCGCGGCGGCGGCGACCACCTCCTCGGGCAGGTCGTCGTCCTTGTGGCTGCGGCGGCCGGGCAGGGCCAGCACCAGGATGGTGAGGCCGACCAGGACCTGCGCCCAGATCCAGCCGGTGTGGACGAGGCTGCCCTCGCGGGTGACGCTCAGCTTGCCGCCGGCGGCCGGGAGCTTGAAGCCCTGCGCCCAGCCGTCGACCGTGGTGGGCTCCAGCGCGGTGCCGTCCACGGTGGCCTTCCACTCGGGGGCGGCGGTCTCGGCCAGCCGCAGCACCCGGCCGTCCGGACCGGCCGGGACGGTGGCGGCGAGGTCGCGCTCGCCGGACGGGACGACCACCGGGGTGGCGCCCGGAGCGGTGATCACCGCGCGCACCGCGGGCGCGCCGTTGACCTGCCAGAGCGCGGCGTCGCCGTCCTGGTTGGCCTTCACCAGGCCGGGGGTGGTGTCCAGGACGTCCTTGAAGGCGTCCACGGCCTGCCGCTCGACCAGCACGTAGGCGATGCCGTAACCGGCCAGGGCGTTCGCCTGGTCGGCGCCGGAGCCGGCCAGCAGGCTGCCGACCATCCGGTCCAGACCGCCCTGGGTGCCGGTGGCCGGGTCGACGGTGGACTCCGCCTGGCCGAGGGTCAGGCCGGCGCCGCGCACCACGGTGTAGCGGACGGCGCCCTTCTGGCCGGTGACCACGAGGGTGCGGGACCGGTCGCTGGTACCGGCCTCCTCGGCGATGAAGGCCGGCACCTGGCCGGACGCGGCGCGGTGCAGCGGGCCCCCGGCGCCGGTCAGCGCCCACCACAGGCCGGTGCCCAGCGGGGCCAGCACGGCGGCGGCCACCACCAGGGCGGCCACCGGCTGGCGCCAGCCGAAGGCGATACCGGCGACCCGGGCGTTGGCGCCGTCGGCGCCGATCGCGGCGGCGGCGAGCAGGGCGATCCCGGCGATCAGGGTGGCCGGGCCGGCCCAGGCGGGCACCGGCTGGCCGCCGGAGGCCGGGGTGACGGAGGTGCCCGCCACCGCGACGGCGAAGACCAGCCCGGCACCGGCCGCGCCCCAGGCGGCGAGCACCGCGCGGCGGCGGTCGGCGCGCAGCAGCGCGGCCAGCGCGGCGAGGACGACACCGGTGGAGAGCCAGACCGGCGGCACCCCGGCGCCGCCGGGGTTGACCAGCAGCAGGCCGGCCGCGCTCGCCCCGGCGCCGTGCAGTCCGGGCAGCCCGGCCTCCAGCAGCAGCCACTGCGGGTGCGACAGCACCTTGAGCGACCAGGGGGCGAGCACCGCGACGGGCACCGCGAGGATCACCAGGACGCGCAGGCCGAGCAGGCGCAGCGCCGTGCCGCCGGAGCCGAAGGCGCCGCCGCGCAGCACCGCGAGGACCAGCACGGCCAGGCAGAGCGGTACCGCGAGGGCCCAGGTCAGCGGGACGAAGGCGGTGGCCAGGGTGAGCAGCAGGACGGTCATCCAGACCGGCCGCCAGCCGGGGCGGGCGCCCTTGGCGGCGCTCTCCTGGCGGATGCCGAGGCCGGCCGCGATCGCGGCGGCGCGGGCCAGCGGCGGCAGCAGCACGGCGAGGACGGCGGTGCCGATCCGGCCCTGGGCGAGCGCGCCGGTGGCGGCGGGCAGCAGCGCGTAGGTGGCGCTGGCCCAGGCGCGGACCAGCTTGGAGTCCAGCAGCGGCCGGGAGACCAGGTAGGCGCTGACCGCGGCGAGCGGGACGGTGAGCACGACCAGCAGGGTGAGCGCGAGGTCGGCGTGGCCGAACAGCAGCCAGGAGAGCACCGAGAGCACGCCGAGGTACGGCGGTGCGGCGGCGGTGGAGCCGGTGCCGACCGGGTGCCAGGCGTCCGCGTACATCGCCCACAGGCCGCCCGCGCCGTCGGAGGCGGGCAGCAGGGCGCCGCCGAACAGCTCGCCGCTGCCGAACAGGCCGCGGCAGGCGACCAGGGCGAACACCAGCAGGCCGGCGAACAGCACCGGCGCGGGGCGCCGGGCCAGCTTCTTGATCAGCGCGAACTGCTCGACGACGAGGTCCTCGCCGTCCTCGTCACCGCCGGCCTCGACCGAGCCGTGCCGGCTGCCGGTGTCGTCGGCGCCCCCTATCCCGAGCGAGCCGATGACGCCCTCGACGGCCAGCCGGGTGGTGGCGCCGGGCGCCGGGAAGAGCGTGCGGTCGTCCAGGGCGTCCGCGGCGCGGGTCCGGGCACGGTGTTTGCGCGCGGCCAACAGCCGTGGGAAGCGGACGAGTTCGTGGCCGAGGCCGGCCAGTTCGTCGACCGCCTGGCGCGGGTCCTTGCCGAGCAGGTTGGTGACGGCCCGCACCAGGGTGCCGAGCACCAGGCGCAGCAGCACGTACGGGAAGAGCGCGCCCTTGCAGTTGGCGAGCAGGGTGTAGACGGCGCCGGACTTGTCCACCCGGTGCGGGTGGGCGGGGCCGCAGTCGATCGCGCGGCGCTCGCGGCTGGCCGCCTCGGCGTGCCGCAGCACGGCGTCGGGGGCGACCACCACGCGGTGGCCGGCGGCGTTGACCCGCCAGCAGAAGTCGGTGTCGTCCCGCATCAGCGGGAGGGCCCGGTCGAAGCCGCCGAGCTCCTCGAAGACGTCCCGGCGCACCAGCATGCCCGCGCTGGAGACGGCGAGCACCGGGCGGACCTGGTCGTGCTGGCCCTGGTCCTGCTCGCGGCGGTCGAGGCCGGTCCAGCGGCGGCCGGAGCGGGCGATGGTGACGCCGATCTCCAGCAGCTGGCGGCGGTCGTACCAGCTGCGCAGCTTGGGGCCGACCACGCCGGCGCTGGGGGTGGAGTCGGCGACCTGGAGGAGCCGGCGCAGCGCGTCGGTCTGCGGCTCGCAGTCGTCGTGCAGCAGCCAGAGCCACTCGACCGGCTGGGTCTCGCGCGGGCCGCCGCGGCCGAGGTCGTCCTCCTGGGCGAGCGGGTCGCCGTAGTCGTCCCAGCCGCCGGTGACCGGGTCGTAGCCGGAGGGGTCGAGCCGGTACGGGAGGTCCTCCGGGCGCAGGGGCGCGCTGCTCGCGACGGCCTCGGCGACGGCGGCGCCGAAGCCGGCCCGGCGGCCGAGCACCAGCGGGCCGCTCTCGGGCAGCCAGTCGGCCAGGGTGTCGGCGAGCAGCTGCGGGGAGTTGTCGGTGGATCCGGTGTCGACCGCGAGGATCCGCTGGACCTGGCGGTCCTGGCCGAGCAGTCCGGCCAGGGCCTGCGGCAGCCAGCGGGCGCCGTCGTGCGAGACGATCACCGCGGTCACCAGGTGGCGCGGGTAGGCGGGCGGCCTGGAAGCGGTGAAGCCGCTCTGGTGGCTGTAGACGGTCATCGAGTGCGCGGGCCCCAGTTCTCGGTGGACACAGCCGGTGAACGGCAACCGGATGGCGCACCACACTAACGGCTCCGGATGGCCGCTTCGTGCCCGGTGCCGGTGCGGAGGCGGTGAAGAAGGGGACCCGGGATCGGCATGAACCGGTCCGGGAACACGAAAGCGCCCCACCGTCGCGGTGAGGCGCTCGTACAGCTGTGCGGCCGTCCGCCGGTGGCGGAGGGTCAGCGAGATCGGTCGGGGCCGCCCCGGTCAGACGGCGCTCTTCTTGAGCCGGCGGCGCTCGCGCTCGGAGAGGCCTCCCCAGATGCCGAAGCGCTCGTCATTGGCGAGGGCGTACTCCAGGCACTCCGAACGGACCTCGCAGGCGAGGCAGACCTTCTTGGCCTCGCGGGTCGAGCCACCCTTCTCGGGGAAGAAGGACTCCGGGTCGGTCTGGGCGCACAACGCGCGCTCCTGCCAACCGAATTCCTCCTCTTCCTCCGCGATGCCGTCCCCGATCAACAGCTCAAAGAGCTCGCTCATGTGGCGCGCCTCCTCTGCCCCTACTTGGCGTCCCCGTGGTTGCCGTTGCCTCGTGCGGCTGACGACACGAGTGAAATTACAGTTGCGTCACTCTGGCCCAGTCAAGCCGAGCTCTGGTATTGAGGCCGGGATTCACTCCCTGGCACCAAGCCGTTACGAATAGTGTACATATCCGGACACATCGGACCTTAGGTCCGAAAGCCCCGGCGACACCGAAACGCCCGCAATCACTCGCGGAATGACGCTCGGTCATCGTGACAGGCCGGTCATCGGCCTCCCTTCCCGGCGATCTTCCCATCGAAACATAGAGAGTGATGAATCACCCCATCCAGGAAAGATCCGGACCTAACCCACTCGAATGCCGCATCCTCCGGTTTGACACCGCCCCTGCGGATGCGGTCTCCTTTCCTCCATGTCAGAGTTCGCCAGCCCCCGGAGCGGTTCCACGCTCCGCCGTGCCGTGAACTCCTGTTGTCGCCTCTGTTCCTGCTGTATCTAGGCGCCCGCGTCCCACCGCGCGCCGCCCAGGAAGCACAGAGGCCGCCCGCGAATCCCGCCCCAGGACATCCCGGATCCGGCTGATCCCCGAACCAGCCGAGCCATCCGAGGACGACTCCCGTGCGCATGATCCGCATCCGCAAGCGGAACCGCGACCGCAACAAGCACGCCCGCCGCGGCCTCGCCGCCGCCCACACCCCCCGCCACGGCGACCGGCACCGCTGGGCCGACGGCCTCAGCGACGTCTCCATCGCCGGCGACCCGCTCGCCTTCCCGCACCTCGCCCGCACCGACCTGCCCGGCCACCCCACCACCGTCGCCGGGTACGCCCGGCTGGTCCGCGAGATCGCCGCCGACCGCACCCGCTGGGAACCGCTGGTCCGCTACGACGCGCTCACCCGCTGGTACGCCCGTCTGGAGACCGGCCCCGGCTACGAGGTCTGGCTGCTCAGCTGGCTGCCCGGCCAGAGCAGCGGCTTCCACGACCACGGCGAGTCCTCCGGCGTGATGACCGTCGTCCAGGGCGAGCTGACCGAACGCTCGCTCACTCACGCCGGCGAAGGGGCCCGCACCCTGCGCCCCGGCGGGCAGCGGGTGTTCTCCTCCGGCTACCTGCACGAGGTGGTCAACGGCGCGCTCGAACCCGCCGTCTCCATCCACCTCTACACCCCGGGCCTGACCGCGATGAACCAGTACGGCACCGCCACCGCCGTCCCCGAGCAGCACGCGCACGCGGCGGAGTCCGAGCGGCGTTGACCGAGGCCTGACGAAGAGTCCGACCGTGGCAGGATGACCCCATGCGCATCGTGGCACTGGCAGGCGGGATCGGCGGGGCGCGCTTCCTGCGCGGACTCCTCGCGGCGGTCGGACCGCAGGACGAGATCACCGTCATCGGCAACACCGGCGACGACATCCACCTCTACGGGCTCAAGGTCTGCCCCGACCTCGACACCGTGATGTACACCCTCGGCGGCGGCATCCACGAGGAACAGGGCTGGGGCCGGACCGACGAGACCTGGTCGATCAAGGCCGAGATGAAGGAGTACGGCGTCGGCCCCGAGTGGTTCGGGCTCGGCGACCGCGACTTCGCCACCCACCTCGTGCGCAGCCAGATGCTCACCGCCGGGTACAGCCTCAGCCAGGTCACCGAGGCGCTGTGCGTGCGCTGGAAGCCCGGCGTGCGGCTCCTGCCGATGAGCGACGACCGGGTCGAGACCCACGTACGGATCACCGACGAACAGGGCACCCGGGCCGTCCACTTCCAGGAGTACTGGGTCCGGCTGCACGCCGCCGTCGACGCCGAGGCGATCATCCCGGTCGGCGCGGACACCGCCAAGCCCGCGCCCGGCGTGCTGGAGGCCCTCGCCGAGGCCGACGTCATCCTCTTCCCGCCGTCCAACCCGGTCGTCTCGATCGGCACCATCCTCGCCGTCCCCGGCATCCGGGACGCCGTCGCCGCCGCCCCGGCACCGGTGGTCGGGCTCTCCCCGATCATCGGCGGGGCGCCGGTACGGGGCATGGCCGACAAGGTGCTCGCCGCCGTCGGCGTCGAGGCCACCGCCGAGGCGGTCGCGCTGAACTACGGCGCCGGCCTCATCGACGGCTGGCTGGTGGACACCGCCGACGAGCAGGCCGTCCCGGCCGTCGAGGCCGCCGGGATCGCCTGCCGGGCCGTCCCGCTGCTGATGACCGACGTCGAGGCCACCGCCGAGATGGCCCGCGCGGCGCTGGCCCTGGCCGAGCAGGTCCGCACGTGACCATCGAGATCCTCCCGGTCCAGGGCATCCCCGAGGTCGAGGCCGGGGCCGACCTCGCCGGGCTGATCGCCAAGGCCGGGACGTACCGCGACGGCGACATCCTGCTGGTCACCTCGAAGATCGTCAGCAAGGCCGAGGGCCGGCTGCTGCACGCCACCGACCGGGACGCCGCGGTCGACGCCGAGACCGTCCGGGTGGTCGCCCGGCGCGGACCGGCCCGGATCGTCGAGAACCGCAACGGCTTCGTCATGGCCGCCGCCGGGGTCGACGCCTCCAACACCGCCCCCGGCACCGTGCTGCTGCTGCCCGAGGACCCGGACGCCTCGGCCCGCGCGCTGCGCGCCCGGCTCCAGCAGCTCACCGGCCACCGGATCGCCGTCGTCGTCACCGACACCTTCGGCCGGCCCTGGCGCAACGGGCTCACCGACGTCGCGATCGGCGCCGCCGGACTGTCCGTCCTGGAGGACCACCGGGGGCGCACCGACAGCCACGGCAACGAACTGGTGCTCACCGTCACCGCGACCGCCGACGAACTCGCGGCCGCCGGCGACCTCGTCAAGGGCAAGGCCACCGGCGTCCCGGTCGCCGTCGTACGCGGGCTCGGCCACCTGGTCACCGCCGAGGACGGCGCCGGCACCCGGCCGCTGGTGCGGCCCGCCGCGGACGACATGTTCCGGCTCGGCACCTCCGAGGCGCTGCGCCAGGCCGTCACCCTGCGGCGCACCGTCCGCTCCTTCACCGCCGACCCGGTCGACCCGGCCGCCGTCCGGCGCGCGGTGGCCGCCGCCGTCACCGCGCCCGCCCCGCACCACACCACGCCCTGGCGGTTCGTCCTGCTGGAGTCCGCCGAGACCCGGGTCCGGCTGCTGGACGCGATGCTCGGCGCCTGGCAGCGCGACCTCCGTGAACTCGACGGCTGGGACGAGGCCCGGATCGCCCGCCGCACCGCCCGCGGGAACGTGCTGCGCGACGCGCCGTACCTGGTGGTGCCGTGCCTGGTGATGGACGGGTCGCACGACTACCCGGACCCGCGGCGGGCCGCGGCCGAACGGGAGATGTTCACGGTGGCCCTGGGCGCCGCCGTGCAGAACCTGCTGGTCGCGCTCACCGGCGAGGGGTACGGCACCGCCTGGGTCTCCTCCACGATGTTCTGCCGTGACACCGTCCGAGCGGCTCTGGACCTCCCCGACGACTGGGACCCGATGGGGGCCGTCGCCGTGGGACGCCCGGCGGAGGCGCCGCGGGTCCGCCCGGAGCGGAGCGCTGACGCCTTCGTCGCGGTGCGGTAGGGGGCCGCTGCGCGGGGCTGTTGTGGGGTGGGGGGGCTTTCGGGAGGGTGGGTGGGTCCGGGGGCGGTTCCGGGGGTGGGTGCTCCGGCGGCTGGGTGATTTTCGGACCGCCGACCCTCATCGCGCGGGGTGCTCACCGTGGGCGGTCTGAAAATCACCCCCTAGGCCCCTCACCGCCACCACCCCCACCACCCCCCCCACCCCCACCGCCGGCC
>NZ_JBHWIV010000118.1:0-22034 GCF_042731675.1 Kitasatospora sp. NPDC059827
CCTGCGGGGGGGGGGGCGCGGCCGCGGGCGGGGCGCCGCGGGGGTGACCGGCCCCCCCCCACCGGTGCTGGCCTTTAGGCCCCCCCGGGGCCGCCGGGCCCCCGGGGTTTGCGGGGGCCCGGGGCTGCACGGTGCCACGGCACCCGACCCTCCTGCCGCCAGCCAGTCAAGGAGCCTCGACATGGCCCGTCTGCGCCTGCACTACTTCTCCCTGCCCCGCCCCGCCGTCTGCCTGCTCGACACCCCCCGCCCGAAGTGCCCCACCTGCCGGGGCGACGGCTACTGGGGCCAGGACGAGCGCAACGACTACGACACCGACGAACACCTCGACGCCGGGATCGTCACCTGCGGCTGCTGGGACCCCGACCGCTTCCGCTGCCTGCTGGTCGTCCCGCGCTGGATCGCCCGCCGCTGGCTCGGCTGGACCCCGCCCGAGGACGAGGACGCCGCCTACGGGGCCTGGCAGCCCGGCCCGTGCGACCACTGCGACGGCAACCCCGTCGACCCCCCGGCCTGGAACCAGTATTGCGCCTGCCTGACCGGCCGGGGCGCCGACCGCGAGAACTGCCTCTGCGGTCCCGCCGCCGCCCTGCCCGGGGATGCCCGGTGAGCGCCCGCGGCCTCTTCGCGGCGGCCCGCCCGGCCGTCGGCTGGCTGCCCGTTCGGCCCTGGAACGGCCTGACCGTCCTCGACGCCTACTGCTGCCAGGGCGGCGCCGGCATGGGCTACTACCTCGCCGGATACGACGTCCTCGGCGTCGACCTCACCGACCAGCCCCGCTACCCCTTCGCGTTCCTCCAGGCCGACGCCGTCGCCTTCATCGCCGAGCACGGGCACCTCTTCGACCTCGGCCACGGCTCACCGCCGTGCCAGCGCTACACCCGCTGCCAGAAGCTCCAGGGCCGCGAGCACCCCGACCTCATCGCCCCCACCCGCGCCGCCCTGGAGACCACCGGGCGGCCGTGGGTGATCGAGAACGTCGAAGAGGCCCGCAGCGAACTGCGCGACCCGGTGATGCTGTGCGGGGCGGCGTTCGGCCTGCGCACCTACCGGCACCGCCTCTTCGAGCCCGGCGGCGGCCTCACCATCACCCCGCCGCCGCACCCGGCACACACCGCACCGAACGCGAAGATGGGCCGCCCCGTCGCCGACCGCGAGTTCATGCACGTCGTCGGCAACTTCTCGAACGTCCCCCTCGCCCGCAGCGAAGCCGTGATGGGCATGCCCTGGGCCACCCGCGACGGCCTGCGCGAAGCCATCCCCCCGGCCTACACCGATCTGATCGGCCGCCAGGCCGCCGCCCAGATCGGCGCCGAGCCCGGGACGGTCGCGGCATGAGCGGGCGCGTGCCGCCCCTCGCCGGGGCGGAACTGTGGCGGGCCGTCATCGCCGCTGCCGCAGGCCGCTGCCAGTGCCGCGGCACCTGCGGCACCGCGCACGACAAGGACGGCGGACGCTGCCCCGCCGTCCACGGCACCTACCAGACCAGGCACGGCCGCAGCTGGGTGCGCCTGCTCGCCGCTCCGGCCGAGCCGTCCGCCCTGCTCCTGCCCCCGCACCAGGCCGCCACCCTGCCCAAGACCGCACTGGCCGCCTGGTGTCCGCACTGCCACGACGCCACCCGCCGCACCGCCACCAAGGTCCAGCTGGCCGCCGCCCCGGCCGCCGAGCCGGACTGCCTCTTCGACCTCTGACCCCTCGCGGGCCAGGGCCCGCGCCTCTCGGGTCCTGGCCCGCCGTACCCGAGAGGACCCCCGCATGACCGATCGGCCGTCCCCGGACCTGCTCGCCGCCGCGCTCACCGCCGCCGGCCGCGGCTGGCACGTCTTCCCGCTCGCCCCGAACGCCAAGCACCCCGCCCTGCACAGCGAGGAGCGCTGCCCCCGCACCGGCCCCTGCACGCCCGCCCACCTCGGGTGGGAGCGCCGGGCCACCACCGACCCGGACGTCATCCGCCGGGCCTGGTCCCACGGCCCCTACAACATCGGCCTGGCCTGCGGCCCCTCCAACCTGGTCGTGGTCGACCTCGACACCCCCAAGCACCCCGGCGACCTCCCGCCCGCGCGCTGGGCCGGACAGGGCATCACCGACGGCCACGACACCTTCGCCGCCCTGTGCGAGGAGCACGACGCCTACGGCCACTACGACACCTTCACCGTGCGCACCGGCCGCGGCGGCACCCACCTCTACTTCACCGCCCCACCCGGGACCGTCCTGCGCAACACCTGCGGGGACAAGGGGCAGGGGCTCGGCTGGAAGGTCGACACCCGCGCCCACGGCGGCTACGTCGTCGCCCCCGGCAGCACCGTCGCCGGACACCCCTACAACGTGGCCCGCGACCTGCCGCCGATGCCCCTGCCCGCATGGCTCGCCACCCTGCTCACCCCCAAGGCCCCACCCGTCGCCCAGCTGGACACCGCCGCCGTGCGGGCCCGGATCGGACGCCTCCAGGCCTACGTGCAGGCCGCCGTGCGCGGCGAGAGCGAGAAGGTCGCCGCCGCGGGAGAGGGCGTCAGGAACCACACCCTGTTCGCCTCCGCCGCCGCCCTGGGCCGCCTGGTCGCCGCCGGAACCCTGCCCGAGCACGACGCCACGGATGCGCTGCTCGCGGCCGGGAGCAAGGCCGGGCTGGGTGAGGCGGAGTGCCGCCGCACCATCGCCAAGGGCCTGGCCCGGGGCGCCGGCGGCGTCGGGCGGGCCGCGTGATCAACCGTCACCCCTCGCCCCGTCAGGAGAAGCGCTTCTCCGGCGGGGACCGGAACAGGCAGGAGGCCGAGTGAACGCCCCCGACACCCTGCCCGCCGAACCCCGTCAGGCGGCGGCGAAGAACCCGTTCTACGACGACGCCGAAGGGCTGGAGCGGCCCACCCGCCCCGGGCCGGTCCCGGACATGGCGGTCTTCCAGGGCCTGGCCGGGCACACCGTTCGGGCTCTGGACCCGACCACGGAGGCAGACCCGGTCGGCGTGCTGGTCAACCTGCTCTCCGGCGCTGGGGCCCTGCTCGGCCCCAGCGGCGCGGGCAGGGCCGACTCCTGCCCGCACCTGCGGATCGGCAACGACCGCCACCCCGCGCTGATCTGGGGCCTGACGATCGGCGCGACCGCCGCCGGTCGCAAGGGCGCCGCCACCAACACCGCCCGCCTCATCCTGTCCGCCGCCGCCCCGGGCTTCGCCAAGGACAACTGCCTGTCCGGCCTGTCCTCCGGCGAGGGCCTGATCGAAGCCGTGCGCGACGGCGACCCGACCAAGAAGGACGACCCCGGCCACATCGACAAGCGCCGCTGGATCGTGGAGTCCGAGTACGGGATCACCATGGCCCGCGCCCGCCGCGAGGGCTCCTCCCTCGGCGGCGTCCTGCGTCAGGCCTGGAACGGCGAAGACCTCGGCGTCATGAACCGCGAAGCGCTCAAGGCCACCGCCCCGCACATCGCGATCATCGGCCACATCAGCCCCCGCGAACTGCGCGCCAAGATGCAGGACTCCGAGATGGCCGGCGGCACCTACAACCGCTACCTGCCGGTCTTCGTCCACCGCAACCTCATCCTCGCCGAATCCCGGGGCGCCGACCCGGAGCTGGTGGAAAGCCTCGCCGCGTCCTGGCGCGCCGCGCTCGCCGACGCCCAGCAGGCCGGAGAGGTCACCCTCGCCGAACCCGCCCGCAAGCTCTGGCGGGACGACATCTACCCGGCTCTGTGCGGGGACGAGGACGGAGACGGCCCCCTCGCCGAGTTCACCGCCCGCGCCGCCCCGTACACCCTGCGCCTGGCCATGGTCTACGCCCTCCTCGACCGCCGCCGCGAGATCGGGGAGGACCACCTGCGGGCCGCCCACGCGCTCGTCAACTACTCCCGCGCCAGCGCCGCCCACGTCCTCGGCCTGGCCACCGACACCACCGGCGACCCCAAGCTCGACAAGCTCGCCGCCGCCGTCCGCACCGTAGGCCCCCGTGGTCTGACCGGTGACGAGGTCTACCGCCTCTTCAAGAAGTCCAGCAAGGACGAACGGGACCGCCTGGTCGCCGCCCTGCTCCAGATCGAGGGCTTCGGCAGCGCCCAGGTCCCCGGCGCCGGCCGCCACGCCACCGTCCTGCTCTACGCCCCTCCCGCCACCTGAGGGGTGGAAAGGGTGGAAAGGGGTGCTAAGCCCTCCCACCTGCGGAAACCCGAGGCACGGGAGGGGTGGAAAGGGGGGTGGAAAGGGGGTGGAAAGCCCCCTCTCCTCCCACCGCCAGCTGGTCGCCCGACCCTTTCCACCCCCCTTTCCACCCCCTTCTCACCCCCACCCTTCGACACAAAAGCCCAGGTCACCGGGCTTAGCACCCCTTTCCACCCTTTCCACCCCCACCCGCGCTTCGCAGGGGAAGTCAACGCACCTGGTTACGCCGCCTGTCACCGTCACGCCCCCCGCAAGGAGTAGCCGCAGTGACCGTCACCGCTGTCGAGGGCCGCCCCGACTACGACCCCACCCTGGTCGCCCTCACTGTCGAGGAGGCTGCCCGCCGACTCAGCATCGGCCGCACCACCATGTACGCCCTCATCCGGGACGGCGAGATCGAGACCATCCCGATTGGCCGGGCCCGGCGCGTGCCGGCCGAGGCCGTTGTCGAGTTCACCCGCAGCCGCATGCGGAAGCACACCACCACCCCCATCGCAGCCTGAGGAGGCAGCACCCTTGGCGACCCGTCAGCCGAACGGAGCATCCAGCATCTACCAGGACAAGGAGGGCAAGTGGCACGGCCGCGTCACGGTCGGCGTCAAGGACGACGGCACGCCCGACCGGCGGCACGTCCGGGGGAAGACCCGGGCGGAGGTGACCAAGAAGGTCCGGGAGCTGGAGAGGAAGCGGGACGACGGCAACGTCCCGAAGGCCGGGAAGAAGTGGACCGTGGCGGAGTGGCTCACCCACTGGGTGGAGAACATCGCCGCGCTGCATGTCCGGCCGAACACCCTCTCCGGGTACCGGGTGGCGGTGAACGTCCACCTGATCCCCGGGGTGGGCGCCCACCGGCTGGAGAAGCTGGAGCCGGAGCACCTGGAACGGCTCTACAAGAAGATGCAGGCCAACGGCAGCAAGCCCGCCACCGCCCACCAGGCGCACCGCACCATCCGGACGGCGCTCAACCAGGCGATCCGGCGCGGGCACCTGACCCGCAACGTCGCCTCGCTGGCCGTCGCGCCCAAGGTCGAGGAAGAGGAGGTGGAGCCGTACGAGGTGGAGGAGGTGCAGGCGCTCCTCCTGGAGGCGGGCAAGAACAGGAACAGCGGCCGGTGGGCCATCGCGCTGGCGCTCGGCCTGCGGCAGGGCGAAGCGCTCGGACTCCAGTGGCGTGACGTCGACCTGGAGGCGGGCACCCTGCGCGTCCGGCAGGCCCGGCAGCGCCCGAAGTACGGGCACGGCTGTTCGGAGCCGTGCGGCCGGAAGCACGCCGGCCGGTGCCCGGAGCGGGTCCGGACGAACTCCGACGCCGCGCTCACCAAGTCGCGGGCCGGTAAGCGGCTGATCGGCCTTCCGGATCAGCTGGTGAAGCTGCTCAAGCTCCACAAGGAAGAGCAGGACCGGGAGCGACTGGCCGTCCGTCAGGAGTGGGTGGAAGGCGGGTGGGTCTTCGCCTCGGAGATCGGACACCCTCTCATCCCCCGAACGGACTGGGACCGGTGGAAGGAACTCCTCGTCGCCGCCGGCATCCGGGATGGCCGCCTGCATGACGCTCGTCACACCGCCGGGACGATCCTGCTCCTGCTCGGCGTCCCCGAGCGGATCGTCATGGAGATCATGGGGTGGTCGAGCACCGCCATGACCCATCGGTACCAGCACGTGACGGCCCGAATCCGGCGGGACGTGGCGATGCAGATCGGCGGCCTCATCTGGGAGGTGGCCAAGGACTCCGACGGCGGCGAGCAGGACGAGTCGGACGGCACGGAGAAGGCGGCCTGACGGGTGAACTGAGACCAAAACTGAGACCGGCATGACGAAGGGCCCCGACTGTCACCAGTCGGGGCCCTTCGTTTTTCCTGCTCATGGCGGTAGCGGTGGGATTCGAACCCACGGTGGAGTTGCCCCCACACACGCTTTCGAGGCGTGCTCCTTTGGCCGCTCGGACACGCTACCGAGGGGAACTCTACCGGACGGGTGGCGCGGTCACGAAATCCTTACCGGGCGGGCCGTGGCCGGGCGGCTCAGCGGTGGGTGTCGAAGAAGGCGCGCAGCTGCTGGCCGCACTCCTCGGCGAGTACGCCCCAGATCACCTCGGGCCGGTGGTTGAGCCGGCGGTCGCGCATCACGTCGAAGAGCGAGCCGGCCGCGCCGGCCTTCTCGTCGAGGGCGCCGTAGACCACCCGGTCGATCCGGGACAGCACGATGGCGCCGGCGCACATCGTGCACGGCTCCAGGGTGACCACCAGGGTGCAGCCGCTGAGCCGCCACTCCCCGATCCGTCCGGCGGCCTGCCGGATCGCGACCACCTCGGCGTGCGCGGTCGGGTCGCCGACCGCCTCGCGCTCGTTGTGGCCGCGCCCGATCACCTCGCCGTCCGGGCCCAGGACGAGCGCCCCGACCGGGACGTCCCCGGTGGCCGGCGCCAGGGCGGCCTCGGCGATGGCGAGGCGCATCGGCGCCGCCCAGCGGTCGCGGACCGGGTCGGGGCGGACGGGGGCGGGCAGCGGGGGGACGTACGGGACGGTCAGCGGGGTGGATGCGGGCTGCATGGCATCCAGTGTCGGGCATCCGGTGGCGGACACCGGTGCGACCGGTGCCGCTACCGGACCGCTTCCAGGACCTCGCCGCAGCCCAGGGCCTCGGCGATCTCCTCCAGGGCGTCGCCCGGCACCGCGCCCTCGCCGCTGAGGGAGAGCAGGGCGTCGGCGGCCAGACCGAACTCGGTCAGCAGGTGGGCGTCGCCGAGCGGGCCGACCGGGACGCCGCCGTGGGCGTCCGCGTCCTCGTCGTCCTGCTCCTCGGTCTCCGCGTCCTCGTCCAGCAGGTGGTCCAGGTCGCCGAACTCGCTCTCGCCGGCCTGGTCGACCAGTTCGTCGGTGAGGACGGAGCCGTAGGAGCTGCGGGCGGCGGCGGCGCCGTCCGACACGAAGATCCGCGGGTCGTCCTCACCGTCCACCCGGACGATGGCGAACCACGAGTCCTCCTGTTCGATGAAGATCAGGACGCTGTCGTCGTCCTGCGCGCAGGCGCGGGCCAGATCGGCCAGATCGGCCAGGGTTTCGACGTCGTCGAGCTCCGTCTCGCTCACGTCCCACCCGTCCTCGGAGCGAGCAAGCACTGCAGCGAAGTACGCCACCAGGGACACTCCCAAGATCATCGGTCTCGGCTGTCGGCGCGCTCGGGCGGCGCGGAATTCTGGCCGCCCCCGCGCCAGAGGCGGTCCGCTTGTTCGGACCGTCCCATCGGAATCGTGACAGAAAGCCCGCCCTCGCGGGGGGTGTTCGGCAGCGCGTCTTTGCAGGTCGTGTCGGAAAGGCCGGGCGGTGCGGGGCGGAGCCGGGCCGGGGCCGTCCGAAGCCGGTCGAATTTCGGTCGGACCGTCCGGCGGGGCCGCGGTGGGGCGGCGGTGGGGCCGGTCAGATCCGGAAGGTGCGCATCCGCATCGCTTCGCGCATCCGCCGTTCCTTGGTCCGCCGGGGCTGGACGCGCTCCCTCAACTCGCGGGCCTCGGCGAGTTCGCGCAGGAAGACGGCCCGCCGCTTGCGGCGCTCCGTCTCGGTCTCCGGGGGCTCCTGCGGCGGGCCGGCGCGAAGGGCCGGCCCGTCGACGGGCTCGTCGGCCGAGCCGTCCCCGGCCCTCGGGTTGCTCGTCATAAGACGTGACATTCCCAGAACGGCCGGGTTGATACCACAGGAGCCGGTTCCGTCCGGACATTCCTGGCACGTCACGGCGTGTCACCGAAAGGTGACCGCCGCCGGTCGACGCCCTGGCACGGCGTGTCGTACAGGCGTCCAGGACCGGGCTAACCTCGGTACATGCGTCTCCACGTCGTCGACCACCCCCTGGTCGCCCACAAGCTCTCCACCCTGCGCGACGAGCGCACCGACTCGCCGACCTTCCGTCGCCTGACCGACGAGCTGGTGACCCTCCTCGCCTACGAGGCCACCCGGGACGTCCGCACCGACGAGGTGGAGATCACCACGCCCGTGGCGGTCACCCTCGGCACCCGGCTCAGCTACCCGCGCCCGCTGGTCGTCCCGATCCTGCGGGCCGGCCTCGGCATGCTGGACGGGATGACCCGCCTGCTGCCGACCGCCGAGGTCGGCTTCCTCGGCATGGTGCGCAACGAGGAGACCCTGGAGGCCTCCACGTACGCCACCCGGATGCCCGACGACCTCTCCGGCCGCCAGGTCTACGTGCTCGACCCGATGCTGGCCACCGGCGGCACCCTGGTCGCCGCGATCAGGATGCTGATCGAGCGCGGTGCCACCGACGTCACCGCCGTGGTGCTGCTGGCCGCACCGGAGGGCGTCGCGGTGATGGAGCGCGAGCTGGCCGGCCTGCCGGTCACCGTGGTCACCGCCGCCGTGGACGAGCGGCTGAACGAGAACGGCTACATCGTCCCCGGCCTGGGCGACGCGGGCGACCGGCTGTACGGCACGGCCGGCTGAGCGACCCCCCTCCGAACGTCCGAGAGCCCCCCGGCACTGCGTCTGCCGGGGGGCTCTCCTGGTTCCGTGCCGCGCCTCAGCAGCTGCCGGTGGCGCTCGGGGTGGGGGAGGGCTTGATGGCCAGGGCGAGGGCCGCGGCCGCCTGGGTCTCGTCCAGCAGGGCGTTGTAGCTGTCGCCGATCACGAAGTCCACGCTGGTGTCGGTGCGGGCGTCGGCGGTCACGCTGGCCCCGGCGATCTGGGAGCCCACCAGGGTGCCGGCTGCGACGCCGGTCGGGCCGGCGATCACCTGGGCGGTGCCGGGCACCTTCTTGTCCAGCTCGGCGGGCGCGTTGCCGACCTTGCCGATGGTGAAGCCGCGCTTCTTGAGCTCGTCGGCGGTCCGTCCGGCCAGGCCGGCCTTGGTGGTGGCGTTGTAGACGTTCACCGTGACGGCCGAGGGCTGCGGGACGGCGTGCGGGTCGACCGGCGCGCCGGAGGCCGCGGGGGCGCCCGGGGTGACGCCCGCCGTCGGGGCGGCCAGCGGCTTCCCGGACGGGACGGCGCAGGCCTGGGCGGAGGCGTTCCTGTCCTTGCCGCGGAAGATGTCGTACAGCTGGACGCCGCCGAGGCCGATCAGGGCCAGGGCGAGCAGGGCCGCGAGTGCGGCGATCACCTTGCGACTCTTCTTCGGGGGCCGGCCCAGCCGCGGGTAGGCGTTGCCGGTGACGCGGTACTGCTTCCCCTTGAGGCCTTGGGGAGTCAACATGCTCACGGGTCTGTCTCCCCCTCGTGCCGGGGCGGGGTCGGGATGACGGGTGGGCCAGGGCGGGGGGTCCCCCGGGAGCGGGCGGATCCCCTGGTCGCGGCCGTAGTCAGCAGCGTAGTGCCGGACAGCTGTGAAGGTACTAAACGATCATCATCTGGAGTACCCCGGTACCCGAAAGGGGGTACCCGGGTACGCGCGGACCGCCCTCCGCCGGGTGGCGAGGGGGCGGTCCGGAGTCGGCGGGGTGCGGCCGTCAGTCCATTTCCAGGACGCGGGCGTGCAGCACCTGGCGCTGCTGCAGCGCGGCCCGTACGGCCCGGTGCAGCCCGTCCTCCAGGTAGAGGTCGCCGCGCCACTTGACCACGTGGGCGAAGAGGTCGCCGTAGAAGGTCGAGTCCTCGGCCAGCAGGGTTTCCAGGTCGAGCTGGCCCTTGGTGGTCACCAGCTGGTCGAGCCGCACCGGGCGTGGGGCGACGTCAGCCCACTGTCGGGTGCTCGTCCGGCCGTGATCCGGGTACGGCCGCCCATTGCCGATGCGCTTGAAGATCACACGGAAAGCCTACCGTTCGGACGGCGCGCGGCGCAGCAGCCGTGCCTCCGCCACGCGCACCGGTGCGAGCTGCGCGGGGGCGATTGCGGCTGTTTGATGGGAAATGTCGCGAACATCGCCCGGTCCCGGCCGGGTTCAGGCCCGGCTTCCGACCGCCGATCCCGTCCAGGAGCGTGCACCGATGGACTCCGCCCCCACCCCGACGACCGTCCGGGAGATCGCCGACGGGTACGCCTTCACCGGGCCCGCCCTCGACCTCGGCGCGGTACTGCTGGACGGCACCGCCTACCCCGACGCGCAGGTGCGCGTCCCGCTCGCGGTCCTCAACCGGCACGGACTGGTCGCCGGGGCCACCGGAACCGGGAAGACCAAGACCCTCCAGCTGATCGCCGAACAGCTCTCCGCCCAGGGCGTGCCGGTGTTCCTCGCCGACGTCAAGGGGGACGTCTCCGGCATCGCCGCACCCGGCACGCCCGGCGAGCGCACCGCCGCCCGCGCCGCCGAGGTCGGACAGGACTGGACGCCGCTCGGCTGCCCGGTCGACTTCCACTCGCTCGGCGGGCAGGGCGCCGGCATCCCGATCCGGGCCACCGTCACCAGCTTCGGCCCGCTGCTGCTGTCCAAGGTGCTGGACCTGAACGAGACCCAGGAGTCCTCGCTCAGCCTGGTGTTCCACTACGCCGACCGCAACGGCCTGGAGCTCTACGACCTCAAGGACCTCACCGCCGTCATCGGCCACCTCACCTCGCCCGAGGGCAAGGAGGAGCTGCGCACCATCGGCGGCCTCTCCGCCGCCACCGCCGGGGTGATCCTGCGGGCGCTGACCGTGCTGGAGAACGAGGGCGCCGGGGCGTTCTTCGGCGAGCCCGAGTTCGACACCGCCGAGCTGCTGCGCACCACCGCGGACGGCAGGGGCGTCGTCTCGGTGCTGGAACTGCCCGCCGTGCAGGACCGGCCGCGGCTGTTCTCCACCTTCCTGATGTGGCTGCTCGCCGACCTCTACCAGGAGCTGCCCGAGGTCGGCGACCTCGACCGGCCCAAGCTGGTGTTCTTCTTCGACGAGGCGCACCTGCTGTTCAAGGGCGCCTCCAAGGCCTTCCTGGAGGCGATCACCCAGACCGTGCGGCTGATCCGCTCCAAGGGCGTGGGCATCTTCTTCGTGACCCAGACGCCGCGGGACGTCCCCGCCGAGGTGCTCGCCCAGCTGGGCAACCGGGTGCAGCACGCGCTGCGCGCCTTCACCCCGGACGACGCCAAGGCGCTCAAGGCCACCGTCTCCACCTTCCCCCGGTCCTCCTACGACCTCGCGACGGTGCTCACCTCGCTGGGCACCGGCGAGGCCGTGGTGACCGTGCTCTCCGAGAAGGGCGCGCCGACCCCGGTCGCGGCGACCAGGCTGCGGGCGCCCCGCTCGCTGATGGGGCCGATCGAGCCGGGGGCGCTCCAGGCGGCCGTGGACGCCTCGCCGTTGACGGCGCGCTACCGGGACGCGATCGACCGGGAGTCCGCGTACGAGAAGCTGGCGGCCCGGGCGCCCCGGCCGGACGCGGCACCGGTCGGGCCGGCGGAGCCCGAACCCGCGCCCGCGCCCGCACCGCGGCGGGAGGAACCCCAGGGGGCGGGCGGGCTGCTGGGCTCGCTGCTCAACAACCCGACCGTGAAGTCCTTCGCCCGCTCGGCCGGGAAGCAGCTCGGGCAGGAGATCTCGCGCAGCCTGTTCGGGACGTCCAAGCGGCGGCGCTGAGTTCGGGCCCGGGCGCCGCCGGGCCCTGTCCGGCCTAGCCGGCGAGTGCCGCGCCGATCCGGTCCAGCGAGGACAGCCGCATCAGGCCGTAGTGGTAGAACTCGACCTCGGGGACGCCGAGTCGGCGCAGTTCGGCGAGCTTGGCGGCGAGGTTCTCCGGGCCGTCGCAGTCCGAGGCCATCGGGCGCAGGATCACCGCCATCCGCTCCGGGCGGACGCCGTGCAGGGCGAACGCGGCGACCTTCTCCCGGACTTCGCGCGCGGTCGCGGCGTAGCCGAGGGTCTCGATCTGGTCGGTGACCCGGGCGAGGGCGGGCAGGTCGATGCCGGACAGCCAGCCCTTGCCGGGGCCGCCGCCGTCCATGAAGCTCAGCCGCATGCCGTGGCGGCGGGCCTGCTCGGTGAGGTCGGCGGCGAGCGCGGTGACGGTGGCGGCGGAGGCGTCCACGTAGGCGGCGAAGGCGCCGTCGGCCAGGGTGCTGAGGTCGGCGGGCGCGGCGGCGGCGTGCTGGTCGGCCAGCCGGCGCCGCAGTTCGGCCCGGACGGCCTCGGCGACCAAGTCGGCCGGGACGCCCGCGCGGGTGGCGGCGGCGCGGCAGTGCGGGCAGAAGCAGACGCCGAGCAGGGCCTCGGCGGTCGGGCCCAGCTCCTCGAAGTAGCGCTCGTGGTGGTAGCCGTGGCGCAGGCCGTGGAAGTGCAGGGACTCGGCGCGGGTCGCGTCCACGCCGTAGCGGGCGAGTTCCGCCACCAGGGTCAGCGCGTACTCGCGGACCTCGGGGTGGGCCGGGCAGAGCTCGGTGAGGTGGCGGTCGCCGAAGGCGTTGGCCGGGGCGCAGTCGGGGTGGGCGAAGCCGAGCCGGTCGTTGTGGCAGAAGACCGTCCAGGCGTGCAGTTTCAGGCCGCGGCGGCCCGCCTCGGCGGCGGCCTCGGCGAAGGGGTCGCGGTCGCCGATCGCGGTGGACGGCACGGGCGCCAGCCGGCGGCCCTGCCAACGGGCCGGGTCGGGGCGGAAGTAGGCGGCGCCCGGCTCCAGGTAGCGGATCACCCGGCGGGGGTTGTGCGGGAAGACGTCACGGGCCTCGTGGTAGACGGAGGCCAGGGTGACGCCGCCGACGCCGGCCCGGTCGGTGAGGTTGCCGAAGAAGGTGTCGGCGCCCTCGTCGAGCAGGTCGGTGGCGAAGGCGAGGACGGACGACTCCACGGTGCGGCTCCGGAGCTGGGGGCAGGTGCGCCGCTCACGCTAGCCGCAGGGGTGGCAATGGTCTATACCTGGCGGGGCCGCTCGGCCGAGGGCGCCCGCTCGGCCGGACGGGCCGGACGGACCCTAGAGGCCCAGGTCGTCGAGCTCCTTGAGCAGGGCGGCGTTCGGGCTCTCCGGGGTGGGGGCGGCCGGGGCGGGGGTGGCGGCCGGGGCAGCGGGCACCGGCTTCGACCGGGCCCGGGCCCGGGCCCGGTCGCGGAGCAGGACGGCGGCGGCCAGTCCGCCGATCAGCCCGCCGAGGTGGCCCAGCCAGCTGACGCCGGGGAAGACCGGCAGCACGCCGATCAGGATCGTCCAGTAGACCGCGGCGACGCCGAGGCCGACGACCGCGTCCAGCACGTTGCGGTCCAGGACGCCGCGCAGCACCACGTAGCCGAGGTAGCCGTAGACCATGCCGCTCGCCCCGGCCGTCACGTGGTTCGGGCTCTCCAGCAGCCAGACCAGCAGCCCGCCGGAGACCGTGATCACCAGGCTCGCCAGCAGGAACTTCCGCATGCCCCGGTAGGCGGCCAGGAAGCCGAGCACGAACAGCGGCCAGGAGTTGGAGATGATGTGGTCCCAGCTGAAGTGCAGGAAGGGCATGGTGAACATCTCGGGCAGGTCGTCCACCCGCTCCGAGCGCAGCCCGTACTCCCTGGACAGGTCGTAGTCGTCCAGCCAGTTCACCACCTGGACCGACCAGATGACGGCCTGGATCCCGAGCATGGTCAACAGCGCGCGGCGGGAATCCGAGAGCAACTGGGCGAGTTTCGAGGCCATGAGGTCGACTGTAGGGGCCGCCGGATCGGTCGTGCACCCCATTACAGTGACCGATGTCATCCCGACCGTGAGAGGTGCACCCATGAGTGTTCGCCCGCCGCTGCCGTACGAGTTCCTGCCGCAGGTGCCGTCCTTCCCGCTGAGCAGCGAGGACTTCACCGAAGGCGCCACGCTGGACCAGGAGTTCATCCACGCGGGCGGCAACCTCTCGCCGCAGCTGGCCTGGTCGGACCTGCCGGAGGGCACCCGGAGCATCGCCGTCACCTGCTACGACCCGGACGCGCCGACCGGCTCGGGCTGGTGGCACTGGCTCGCCCTGAACCTGCCCGCCGACACCGTCGAACTGCCGCGCGGCGCCGGTTCCTCGGACGACGCCCTGCCCGGCGCGGACTCCTTCCACGGCCGCAACGACTTCCCCTCCCACCAGTACGACGGCGCCGCCCCGCCGCCCGGCGCCCCGCACCGGTACGTGTTCGCGGTGCACGCGCTGGACGTCGAGAAGCTCGACGTCAGCGCCGACACCCCGCCGGCCCAGGTGGGCTTCCACCTCACCTTCCACACCCTGGGCCGGGCGCTGCTGACCGGCGAGTACGGGGTCTGAGCGGCATGGTGCCCGAACGTCCGGTCGAGGTCTGGCGGTTGCCCGAGGAGGAGCGGCGGGCCGGCCGCCGGGCCGTGACCTGGACGGTCGGGCCGGACGGGGACCTGGCCGTCCTGCTGGTGCCGGAGGAGTACGCGGCGCCGGCCGGGTCGTGGCCGACCGTCCGGCTGCCCTACGACGGCGAGGTGCTGGTGGCACCCGGGACGGCCGGTGAGCGGCGGGTGCCGCTCACCGGCGTCGCGGTGCCGCCGGACCACCTGGCGCTGCTGCCGGGCGGGCGGGTGCTGCTGGCGGCCGCCCGGGCGGACCAGGACGGCGAGGAGTGGCTGCCGAACGGCTCCGTGTACGGCCCCGACGGGACACCGGGGGCGGAACTCGTCCTCGGTGACGACACGGGTGTGCTGGTGACCGACCGGGACGGCCGGATCTGGATGGCCTACGGCGACGAGGGCATCTACGGCGACCACCCGATGGCCACCGCGGGACTGCTGGCCGCCGACGCCCGGGGGCGGGTGGTGTGGAGTCCGACCGGCCTGCCGGCCGACCCGCTGGAGGGGCTGGCCGGTGCGACCGAGGGCCGGTGCGCCTGGCTGGCCTGGTACCCGAGCTCCTCGGGCAGCCACCTCACCCGGGTCGACCCGGACGCCGGGTCGTCGAGCACGGTGCCCTGCCCCGACCGGCAGCCGGTCGGCTTCGCGGTCCGGGGGCGCGAGGGCGTCTTCCTCGCCGGGGGCGGCGAGTTGACCTGGCAGCTGCTGGTCGGGAAGGCCTGGAAGCAGACCGCGCGGCGCAAGCCGGACCTGCCCGGCGAGCTCGACCGGCAGCGGGCGTACGGGCGGGACGGCGTGCTGTGGTTCCGCCGCGGTGACGGCTGGTACCGGGTGTCGGCCTAGGAACCCGGGAACCTAGGAGCCGTCGTTCGCGGCGTGCGCGGCCCGCGCCGCGACCGTGCGCAGGTGCTCGCGCAGCTCCGGGGGTTCGTGCACCTCGAAGTCGCAGTCCAGCATGAGCAGTCCGGCCGCCATCCACTTCAGCGAGTCCGCGCGGGCGCGCAGCCGGCAGCTGTGGTCGTCGATCGGCTCGATCTCGTAGTCGCCCGTCCAGGGCATCCAGCCGTCGACCTCGGCGGCGGGGCGGTGCACGGTGGCCACCATGGAGCGGGTCGGCGAGCGGCGCAGCCGGTTGGCCACGAACACGGCGGCGTCCTCGGCGGGGAGCGGGCGCGGGGTGAAGCGGGCGCCGGTGGCGAAGGGGTCGGCGATCCGGTCGACCCGGAAGAGCCGCCAGTCGTCGCGGTCCAGGTCGTAGCCGATCAGGTACCAGCGGCGGCCGGTGGAGACCAGGCGTTCGGGTTCGACGTTGCGCCGGGTCTCGGCGCCGTCGCGGGCCCGGTAGCCGAAGCGCAGCCGCTCGTGGTTGGTGACGGCGCCGGCCAGCAGGGTCAGCGCCTCCGGGTCGACGGTCGGACCGTCCCCGGTGAGCAGCGGCACGGTGGCGGTGTTGAGGGTGCCCACCCGGTGCCGCAGCCGGGCCGGCAGCACCTGGAGCAGCTTGCCGAGGGCCCGTACCGAGGCCTCCTCGATGCCGACCACGGCGTGCCCGGCGGCCGCCCGCAGGCCCACCGCGATGGCCACCGCCTCCTCGTCGTCCAGCAGCAGCGGCGGCATCGCGGTGCCCGCGACCAGCCGGTAGCCGCCGACCGCGCCCATGCTGGCCTGCACCGGGTAGCCGAGCTCGCGCAGCCGGTCGATGTCGCGGCGGATCGTGCGGGGGCTGACGCCGAGCCGCTCGGCGAGTTCGCTGCCGGGCCATTCGCGCGGGGTCTGCAGCAGGGAGAGCAGGTTGAGCAGGCGGGCCGGGGTGTCGGTCATGCCGTCCAGCATGCCGGAGGAAGTGGGACAGCTCCTGACCTACATGGTCGTTACCGTCCTCGACGTGGAGAAGCGGACGAGCGAGGAGAACGGCATGAGTACGGCGGGAGCCGACCGGCGGAGGTGGATCGCGCTGGCGATCGTGATGGTCGCCTCCTTCATGGACCTGGTGGACGTGACCATCGTCAACATCGCCATCCCCAGCATTCAGCAGGACACCGGCGCCTCGTTCAGCGCCATCCAGTGGGTCACCGGCGGCTACGCGCTGGCCTTCGCCATCGGGCTGATCACCGGCGGACGGCTCGGCGACATCCACGGCCGCAAGCGGCTGTTCCTGATCGGGATCACCGGCTTCACGCTGGCCTCCGCGCTGTGCGGTCTGGCCGGCGGCCCGGAGATGCTGGTCGCGATGCGGATCCTCCAGGGCGGGACGGCCGCCCTCATGGTGCCGCAGGTGCTGTCGATCATCCACGCGACCTTCCCGGCGGAGGAGCGCGGCAAGGTCTTCGGGATGTTCGGCGCGGTGGTCGGCCTGGGTGCGGTGTCCGGTCCCATGATCGGTGCGCTGCTCACCGAGTGGAACCTGCTCGGCCTCGAATGGCGGCCGATCTTCCTGATCAACCTGCCGGTCGGCATCGCCGGGCTGCTCCTCGGCCGCCGCTTCATCGACGAGTCCAAGGCCGAGCACGCGCTCAAGCTCGACCTGGTCGGCGTCGCGCTGGCCAGCCTCGGCCTGCTGATGCTGATCTACCCGCTGACCCACGGCCGGGAGGCCGGCTGGCCGCTCTGGGGCTACCTGTCGATGGCCGGCAGCCTGCCGGTGTTCCTGCTGTTCGTGGCGTACGAGAAGGTCAAGACCCGGCGGGACGGCTCGCCGCTGGTCGAGCTGTCGCTGTTCCGGGTGAAGAGCTTCGCGGCCGGGATCTGCGTGCAGCTGGCCTTCGGCGTCGCGCTGGGCATCTTCTTCCTGGTCTGGACCCTCTACATGCAGGTCGGCCTCGGCTGGAGCCCGCTCAAGGCCGGTGCCACCGGCATCCCCTTCTCGATCGCCGTCTCCACGGCGGCCGGGCTGTCGGTGCAGAAGCTGGTGCCGCGCTTCGGGCGCAAGGTGCTCCAGGCGGGCGCGCTGGTGATGGCGGCGGGCGTGCTCACCTACATCTGGGAGGCCGACCGGTACGGGACGGCCATCTCGGCCTGGCAGATGGCGCTGCCGCTGGTCGTGATGGGCCTCGGGATGGGGCTGATCGTCGCGCCGATCACCGACGCGGTGCTGTCCGAGGTGCCGCGCCGGCACGCCGGCTCGGCCTCCGGCCTGATCAACACCGTGCAGCAGGTCGGCAACGCGCTCGGGCTCGGCCTGGTGTCGGTCGCCTTCTTCGGGGCGATGGACGACGTGGTCGCGCCCGACGCGCTGGGGACGGCCTTCGGCGGGGCGTTCGTGCACGCGATGTGGTGGGTCACGGGGGTGCTGGTGGCGGTGTTCCTGCTGATGTTCGCGCTGCCGCGCAAGCGGGCGGTGGCGCCGGTCGAGGCCGGCGGGTCGGAGGAGGCCGACGGCTCGGATGAGGCCGCGGTGGAGCGGCCGGTTCTGGTCTGAGCTCCGCTCCTCCCGGCCCAGGGCCCCGGTCGCACTGCGCGACCGGGGTCCTCACCGCACACTGGGAGGGTCATGGACCGTACGGCGGTGGACTCCTCGGTGCTGCGCTCGGTCGGGTACGACCCGCGGGCGCGGGTGCTGGAGCTGGAGTTCACCGGCGGGCGGGTCTACCGGTACGCGGACGTGCCGCCCCGGGTGCACCGGGAGCTGCTCGCGGCGCAGAGCCACGGGCGGTACTTCGTGCGGTCGGTGCGCGGGCGCTACGCCTACGCGGCGGTGCCGGCCGGCCGGTAGGTTCAACGGGCCCCGGTGACGGCCGCGGTGACGGACCGGGTGGTGGTGCGGGGCTTCGCGGCGGCCTTGGCCTCCTTCGCGGCGCGCTTCGTCTCCTGCTTGAACTCCCGTACCAGGGTGAGGGATTCGGGACCGGTGATGTCGGCGACCGAGCGGTGCGCGCCCTCCTCGCCGTACGCGCCGGCCGCCTCGCGCCAGCCCTCCGGCCGTACCCCGTACTGCTTGCCGAGCAGGGCCAGGAAGATCTGCGACTTCTGCTTGCCGAAGCCGGGCAGCGCGTTGAGCCGGCTGAGCAGCTCCTTTCCGGTGCGGGCGTCCTTCCACAGCGCGGCGGCGTCGCCGTCGTACTGCGCGACCAGGAACTGGCACAACTGCTGGACCCGTTTGGCCATCGCGGCCGGGTAGCGGTGGACGGCCGGTTTGGCCGACAGCAGGGCGACGAACTCCTCGGGGCCGTAGGTGGCGATCTCGTGGGCGTCGAGATCGTCCCCGCCGAGTCGTCGGGCGATGGTCAGCGGGCCGGTGAACGCCCATTCCATCGGGACCTGTTGGTCCAGCAGCATGCCGACGAGCGCGGCGAGCGCGCTCCGTCCGAGCAGTTCGTCGGCCTCGGGCTGCTGGGCGAGCCGGACGGTGACGTTCATGAGGTGGGGCCTCCTCGGAGTTGACGTCGGTCGGCGCCCAGTCTGGATGACGCGGCGTGGGCGGACACCGTCAACACGCCCGTAGCTGGGGAAGTCTTGGTGTTCAAACCCTTGTCAGGCCTGCTTTGTTCGTTGGCGGAGCGGTTGTCGGGGGCTGCTCGCGGGTGCGACGGAAAAATATTTGTCCGTGGCTGTCACATCGGTCGCGCGGGCCGGGTCAGTGCTGTGTCCGACCGGATCCGAGCGCATCGGATCGACCACCCACCGAACGGGGAGCACTCCAATGTCCGTCGCCCACACCGTCGTCACCGTCCTCGGCGCCCTCATGGTCGGCTTCTCGGCGTACTCCGTCTTCGCCGGGGCCGAGTACGTCGTGGGCCCGCTCGCCGAGTACGGGGTCCCGCGCGCCTGGTGGACCTGGCTCGGCGTGGCCAAGGCCGCCGGCGCCCTCGGCCTGCTGGCCGGCCTCGCCGTCCCGGGCGTCGGCTACGCGGCCGCCGTCGGCATCGTCCTCTACTTCCTCGGCGCCGTGATCACCGTCGCCCGCGCCCGCGCCTACGCCCACATCCCCTTCCCGCTGATCTACCTGGCCCCGGCCGCCGCCTCCCTCGCCCTCGGCCTCGCCGCCTGACCCACCCCCACCCCCGGGGCCGGCCCACCGCCCGGCGGCCGGTCCGGGGGGTGGGGGGCATTGTTCCAGGGGCGGGGCATCTCGTATGACTGTTTCGGTTGTGGCGGTGCCGGGAGGTGACGGGGGGTCATTCTTGATCCCCAACGACGTGTCGAGAAAGGCCCGCCGCCGTGAGCCAGCCGTTCGAACTGCCGTCCTTCTACGTGCCGCACCCGGCGCGCCTCAATCCCCATCTGGAGGAGGCACGGGCCCATTCCTCGCTCTGGGCCCGGGAGATGGGGATGCTGGAGGGGTCGGGGATCTGGGACCAGGGCGACCTGGACGCCCACGACTACGGGTTGCTCTGCGCGTACACCCACCCCGACGCCTCCGCCGAGGCGCTGTCGCTGGTGACCGACTGGTACGTGTGGGTGTTCTTCTTCGACGACCACTTCCTCGACATGTACAAGCGCACCAACGACCGCCGGGCCGGCAAGGCGCACCTCGACCGGCTGCCGCTGTTCATGCCCGCCGATCCGGCCGCGCCGGTGCCCGAGCCGGAGAACCCGGTCGAGGCCGGGCTGGCCGACCTGTGGCGGCGCACCGTGCCGGTGATGGGGGAGGACTGGCGGGTCCGGTTCGCGGAGAGCACCCGCAACCTGCTGAACGAGTCGCTGTGGGAGCTCGCCAACATCGACGCGGGCCGGATCGCCAATCCCGTCGAGTACATCGAGATGCGCCGCAAGGTCGGCGGCGCGCCGTGGTCCGCGCAGCTGGTGGAGTACGCGGCCGGGGCCGAGGTGCCCGCGGAGGTGTCGGGCTCGCGGGCGCTGCGGGTGCTGATGGACGCCTTCTCCGACGCCGTGCACCTGCGCAACGACATCTTCTCCTACCAGCGCGAGGTCGAGGACGAGGGTGAACTGAGCAACGGGATCCTGGTGTTGGAGCGCTTCCTGGAGTGCTCGACCCAGGACGCCGCCGAGGCGGTGAACGACCTGCTCACCTCACGGCTGCAGCAGTTCGAGAACACCGTGTTCACCGAACTGCCGGTGCTGTTCGAGGAGACCGGGCTGGACCCGGCGGGCCGGGCCCGGGTGCTGGCGTACGTCAAGGGGCTGCAGGACTGGCAGTCCGGCGGGCACGAGTGGCACATGCGGTCGAGCCGGTACATGAACGGCGGTGGTGCCGCGGCGACTTCGGCCGGTGGGGTGGGTTCGGCCGGCGGGGTGGCGCCGGGCAGCGGGGGCGGGCTGCCGGGGTTGCCGGGGCTGCCCGGGGCCGGCAACTGGTGGGACCAGTACGCGATCGGCGGGATCGGGACCTCGGCGCTGGACATCCTGCGGAAGGGGGCGGTCGGCGGCGGGGCACCGGCGGGCGGTGGGTTGCCGGCCGGCACCGGGCCGACGGCGGCGCCGGCCGTGCGGCGGGCGCGGTCGCACGCGAACCGGCCGTACCGGGCCGTCGGGCCGTCCCGACTGCCGGAGTTCGAGCTGCCGTTCGGCCTCACCCTGAGCCCGCACCTGGACGGTGCGCGGGAGCGGGTGATCGAGTGGGCCGAGCGGGTCGGGCTGCTGGACGCGGCCGTCCGCGGCGTCCCCGGCTCCGGCATCTGGGACGCCGCGTCGATGCGCGACTACGACCTCGCGCTGTGCGCGGCCGGCCTCCAGCCGGACGCCACCGTCGACGAACTCGACGTCGCCTCGGCCTGGTTGGCCTGGGGCACCTGGGCCGACGACTACTACCCGGTGGTCTACGGCCGCACCCGCGACCTGGCCGGGGCGAAGGCCGCCACCGCCCGGCTGCCGCTGTTCATGCCGGTGGACGGCACCCCCGCGCCCGAGCCCGCCAACGTGCTGGAGCGCTCCCTCGCCGACATCTGGGAGCGCACCGCCGCCCCGATGGCCGTCGAGGCCAGGGGCCGGCTGCGGGATTCCGTCGAAGTGATGACGGCGAGCTGGATCTGGGAGCTCGCCAACCAGATCCAGAACCGGATCCCGGATCCGGTGGACTACCTGGAGATGCGCCGCACCACCTTCGGCTCCGAGCTCACCACCCTGCTCGCCCGGCTCGGCCACGGCCGGACCGTGCCGGAGGAGGTCTACCGGCACGGCTCGATGCGGGCGCTGGAGAACTCCGCGATGGACTACGGCGCCATGGTCAACGACCTGTTCTCGTACCAGAAGGAGATCGAGTACGAGGGCGAGCTGCACAACATCGTGCTGGTGGTGCAGAACTTCTTCGACTGCGACTACCCCTCGGCGGTCCGGATCGTCGACGACCTGATGCACTCGCGGCTGGAGCAGTTCCAGCACGTCGCGCAGAAGGAACTCCCGGTGATGTACGAGGACTTCGGGCTGTCGCCGAAGGCCCGGGGGCTGCTCGACGGGTACGTGCGGGAGCTGGAGAACTGGCTGGCCGGCGTCCTGAACTGGCATCGGGAGTGCCGCCGGTACCGGACCGAGGACCTGGAGCGGCACTTCGGCGCGGAGCGGGACCTCGCGGGCGCGAACTCGGCGGCTGCGATCCCAGTGGGCGCTCCGGCAGCCGCGCCGGCGCCCCGGCCCGGCGTGGGTGCGGCCGCGGGGCCGCTCGGTCCGACCGGTCTGGGCACCGCCTCGCTGCGCCCCCCGTTCGGCGCGGCGGCCCCGGCGAACTGACCGGACCCTCCCGGACGGGGCCCTCCCGGACGTACGCGCACCCGCGGGGAGGCGGCCCCCCGCCGGCCCCCCCCCCCCGGCCCCGCCCCCC
>NZ_JBHWIV010000119.1:0-21997 GCF_042731675.1 Kitasatospora sp. NPDC059827
CGAGTACCCACTCGCGGGGGCCGGTGCGCGTTCCGGGCCGGGATCAGGCCCGCACCGCGCCACGGCGGTTGCGCACCAGGACGGTGGCGCTGCCGCCCACCAGCAGCAGTCCCGCCGCGGTGGCCAGCAGCGGGACCACCGGGGTGTCCGCGCCGGTCGCGGCCAGCGCGCCGGCGTCGGTGCCGCTCAGCGCGGTGGTGGTGAGCGAGGCCCCGCCGGCCGCGCCGCTTCCCGCCCCACCGCCGGAACCCTGGCCGCTCGAACCCTGGCCGCCCGAACCCTGGCCGCCCGCGGCCGGGTTGCCGCCGCCGGTCGTGCCGGAGGAGCCCGCCGCCGGCAGCTTGGCGTCCTTGTCGAAGGCCAGGGTCGCGCTCACCGGGTCCAGGGCCGTACCCGCCGGGTAGTTGGAGAACACCGGGACGCCCTCGGCGGTCAGCGTGGCCGGGACGCCGGTGAGGGTGACGACGCCGTCGACCGGCTTCAAGGCGGCGGCGGGGACGTCGAGCTTGGCGATCCGCGCGCCGGTCAGCGCGGTCGACCGGCCGTCCGGGGACTTGCCGTTGACGTCGGCGGTGAGGAAGGCGCCGTCCTTGTCGATGACCAGGCCCGGCTTGGAGAGCGTGGTGTCGAGCGCCCAGCCGTCCTTGCCCGGGTGGCCGAGGAAGCGGACCGAGCCGGTGTAGCCGGCGGTGAGCGTGTGGTCGGCGGTGTTGTAGGTGCCGGTGGCACCGCCGAAGCGGTAGTCGGCCGCGCCGCCGCCGAACTCGACCTTCCCGGCGGCCATCGGGGATTCGAGGTACTTGCGGAAGCTCTCCTTGACCGTCCAGTTCAAGGTGCCGTTCAGTACGGGCAGACGGTCGGAGCCGGCGCCGGGGGTGCCGGTCGGCAGGGGTGTCGCGGGGGCCGTGGCGGTCGGCGGGGCGGTGGCCGTGGCGGTCGCGGTCGCGGTCGCGGTCGGCGAAGCGGTCGCCGACGGCGAGGCGGTAGCGGACGGCGTGCCGGTCGGCTGCGCCGTCGGCGAAGCGGTGGCGGACGGGGTGGCCGTCGCCGTCGGAGTGGGCGTCACCGGGCTCTGCTTGAGCAGCAGCGACAGCGGGTCCATGTCCGTTCCCGCCCCGTAGAAGCCCGCGAAGGCCTTGGCGCCCTGCTCGGTGAGCTTCGCGCCGGTCGGCACCCCGGTGGTGGTGTCCCGCCCGACGGTGAAGGTCACCAGCGGCACGTCGTCGCGCCGGGTGATCTCGGAGGCGCCGACCGTCTCCTTGGCGGCGGTGTCGGCCGTGAGGGTGCCGGTGGTGCCCGAGGTGGCGATCCTCAGGTCGCTGAGCGCGAGGTCCAGCGCGCCGTGGTGGGCGGTGAAGTGCACCCCGCCGGTGAACGAGGACTTGAGCGCGTGGGTGCCGAGGTCGTACGTGGCGTTCGCCAGTCCGAAGTGGAAGGTGCCGTCGGCGTTGCGGGTCGCGCCGCCGGTCGGCTCGACCGCGCCGCCCTGGGAGGCCGGGCCCTCGATGTAGCTGCGGAAGCTGGCCTTCACCCCCCAGTCCAGCGCGCCGGTGTCGTAGCTGACGCTGCCCGGGGCGCCGCCGGCGAAGGCCAGGGCGGGGGCGCCCAGGGCGGTCAGGCCGAGGCCGACGGTGGCGGCGGCCAGAGCGGCGAGCCGAGTGCGGTTGCGGGACATGGTGATGCTCCGTTCAGGTGACGGGGGGACAGGGGGGAGGGAGACAAGGAGGACGGGGGCAGGAGGGGCAGGAGGACGGGTCAGGCCGGCCGGTCCGGGTCCGGCGCGGCGGCCGAGCGGCGGCGGCGCAGCAGCAGCCCGCCGGTCACGGCGAGCGCGGCGACCAGCACCGCACCGCCCGCCGTGGCGGCCACCGGGAAGCCGCCCGTGGAGGAGTCCGCGGCGGCCGCGACCGGCGAGGCGGCCGGGCTCACCGGGGTGGCCGCAGCGGCCGGGGTGGCCGGGGCGCTGCCGAGGTCGGGCAGCGGGGGCAGGGCGGCGGCCGGGTCGAGGGCGACGGCGAAGCTCAGCGGGTCCATCTCGGTCTCCGCCGGGTAGAGGCCGCCGAAGGCCTTGGCGCCGCCCTCGGCGAGCTTGAGCGGCAGTTCGACGGCCTTGAGCAGGCCGCCGTCCGGCTTGAGGCCGGCGGCGTCGAAGGTCGCCAGTTCGACGCCGGTCAGCTGCTGGGTGGCGCCGTCGGGAGTGCGTCCGGAGACGTCGGCGAGCAGGCGGCCCCGCCCCTCGGCCACGCTGACGGCCGGGTTGGCCAGGGTGAGGTCCAGGCCGTAACCGTCGCCGCTGCGCAGGCCGGTGAAGCGGACGGTGCCGGTGAAGCCGGCGGTGAGTTCGCCGGTGGCGGGGTCGTAGCTGCCCTTGGCCGGGGTCCAGCGGTAGAAGGCGCCGCCGTCGGCCGCGCCGCCGCCGAGCTCCCAACGGCCCTGGGCGATCGTGCCGGTGACGTAGTCGCGGAAGGTGCGGCGCACGCCCCAGTCGAGGGCGCCGTTGCCGAACTCGGTCCGCGCGGGCGCCTGGGCGGCCGGCTGGGTGGCGGTCGCGGCAGGGGACTCCGCCGTGGGCGTCGTGGCCGGGGTGGCGCCGGGTGCGGCCGCCGCCGGACTCGGCTGCGCGGCGGGCAGGTTGACGGAGAGGCTGAGCGGGTCCAGGACCGTACCGGCCTGGTAGAAGTTGCCGAAGGCCTTCGCCCCGGCGTCGGTGAGGGTGGCCGGGACGTTGGCGAGGTTCAGCGTCCCGGCGGCGCCGCGCAGGTCGACGCCGGCCAGCGAGAGCTCGGCCAGTCTGGCCTGACCGGCGGTGCTGACCTGGCCGGTCTCCTTGGACTTGCTGCTGACGTCGGCGTACAGCCCGGCCGCGCCGCCGGGGGCGGCCCGGAAGGTGAGCCGCCCGAGGCTCAGGTCGAGCGCGTTGCTGCCGTTCTCCTGGTGCCCGGTGAAGCGGACCCCGCCGGAGAAGGCCGCGGTCAGCGCGCCGGTGGCCGGGTCGTAGGTGCCGTTGGCGGAGTGGAACCGGAAGGTGTTGCCGCCGACCGTGGCCCCGCCGCCGGTGAGCGCCCAACTGCCCTTGGCGATGGGCCCGGTGACGTAGGTCAGGAAGGACTGTTTGATCCCCCAGTCCAGCCGCCCGCCGGAGACCTTGCCTTCGGCGGCCACCGCCGGGGACGGCGAGAGGACCACCGCCGACAGGGCGGCGAGTACGGCCACCAGGGTGGCGGCCAGGCGGCGGAGCCGGCTGGGCAGGGACACGCGGATCACTCCTCGAAAGGACACGGACCGTGCGGGCAGGGAGGGTCCTGCCGGCAGGCACGACAGACAGGCACGACGCGCGGGCACGGCGGGACGGGCCGTGCGGGCACGACGGAGAAGGGGTGGCCGGGAAACCGACCCCCTTGCGGGATTTAGGTAAGGCTAACCTAATATGTGAGTCAAGAGCCCCGCCACCCGGCCTCCCCGGCCGGAGCGGACGACAACACCCCACGAAGGGAAGCCCGTTGAGCAGCAGTACGACCCGACCCCAGGTGGCCCGCGGGCCAGCCCTCCTGCTGCTGCTCCTCGGCCTGGTGCTCGCCCTCACCGCTTGCAGCACCGCCACCGGCACCGCCACCGGCACCGGCTCCGACACCGGCGGAACGACGGCCGGCGCCACCCGCTCCCCCGACGCGGTCGAACCGCTCCCCGCCGAACCCGTCCCCCGACTCCCGGCCACCACCGCCTCCGCCGACGGCCGCCAGGTCACCGTCACCAGCGCCGAGCGGATCATCCCGCTCAACGGCAGCCTCGCCGAGCTGGTGTTCAGCCTCGGCCTCGGCCCCAAGGCGGTCGCCCGGGACGTCTCCACCACCTTCCAGCAGGCCGCCGCCCTGCCGGTGATCACCCAGGCCCACGAGGTCTCCGCCGAGGGCGTGCTGTCCCTGCACCCGACCGTCGTCCTCGCCGACCGCTCCACCGGCCCGGCCGAGGCGATCGACCAGATCCGCGCGGCCGGCGTCCCGCTGCTCGTGCTGGACGACGCCAAGCGCCTCGCCGACGTCGGCCCGCGCATCGACACCGTCGCCGCCGCGCTCGGAATCCCGGACGCCGGGCGGCAGTTGAAGGAGCGCACCGAGCAGCGGATCGCCGCCGCCGAGGCCGCCGTACCGACCGCCGGCGGCCGACCCAAGGTGGCCTTCCTCTACCTGCGCGGCAGCGCCTCCGTCTACCTGCTCGGCGGCCCCGCCTCCGGTGCCGGCTCGCTGATCGAGGCGGTCGGCGGCGAGGACGCCGGCACCGCCGCCGGGCTGACCGGCGACTTCACCCCGCTCACCAGCGAAGCCCTGGTCAAGGCCGCGCCCGACGCGATCCTGGTGATGAGCAAGGGACTCGCCTCGGTCGGCGGCGTCGACGGCCTGCTCAAGCTCCCCGGCGTCGCCCAGACCCCGGCCGGGCTGGACCGCCGGATCGTCTCCATCGAGGACGGCCAACTGCTCAGCTACGGCCCGCGCACCCCCCAGGTGCTCCGGGAGATCACCGCCCAGCTGCACCCGGCGGGCGCCAAGTGACCACCGCCGTAAAGGAGAAGAACGAGACGCAGAGCCGGCCGAAGGCCCGCTCCGGCCCCTCCCGCAGCACCCTGATCACCGTCGTCCTCGCCACCGCCCTGGTGCTCTGCGCCCTGCTCGCGGCCGGCACCGGCGCCTACCGCATCCCGCTCGGCGACATCCTCGGCTCCGCCGCCCACCGCCTCGGCCTCGGCGGGCACGCCCTGGAGCGCGTGCCCGAATCGGTGCTGTGGAACGTCCGACTGCCCCGGGTGGTGCTCGCCCTGCTGGTCGGCGGCTCGCTCGGCTGCGCCGGCGCCCTGATGCAGGGCGTGTTCGGCAACCCGCTCGCCGAGCCCGCCGTGATCGGCGTCTCCTCCGGCGGCGCGGTCGGCGCGGTGGCCTGCATCGTGCTCGGTCTGGACGCCCTCGGCGGCTGGACGGTCACCGTGTTCGCCTTCGCCGGCGGGCTGTTGACGGTCTTCGCGGTCTACCTGATGGCCCGGGCCGGCGGCCGGACCGAGGTGGTCACGCTGATCCTCACCGGGGTCGCGGTGAACGCCTTCTGCGGCGCGCTGATCGGCCTCCTGCTGTTCACCGCCGACTCGGCCGCGATCAGCCAGGTCACCTTCTGGCAGCTCGGATCGCTCTCCCAGGCCACCTGGGGCAAGGTGCTCGCCGTCCTGCCCTTCGCCGTCGTCGGACTCACCGTCGCCCCGCTGTACGCCCGCAAGCTGGACCTGCTGGCGCTCGGCGAACGCCCCGCCCGCCACCTCGGGGTGGACGTCGAGCGGATGCGGCTCGCCCTGATCACCGTGGTCGCCCTGCTCACCGCCGCGGCCGTCGCGGTCAGCGGCATCATCGGCTTCGTCGGCCTGGTCGTCCCCCACCTGCTGCGGATGCTGGCCGGGCCCGGCCACCGCTTCCTGCTGCCCGCCTCGGCCCTCGGCGGGGCACTCGTCCTGGTCGCCGCCGACCTCGCCGCCCGCACCCTCGCCGCCCCGGCCGAACTGCCGCTCGGGGTGCTCACCGCCCTGATCGGCAGCCCGTTCTTCTTCTGGCTGCTGCGCCGGACCCGGACCAAGCAAGGAGGCTGGGCATGAGGCTGCACCGGTCCCGACCCGTCCCCGAACGCCCGCTGCCGGGCTCCGAGTTGCTCGCCGCCGAGGCGGTCCGGCTGACCGTCGGCGGCCGCCCGCTGCTGGCCGGCGCCTCGGTCCGGGTCACCGCCGGGGAGGTGGTGGCGCTGCTCGGGCCGAACGGCGCGGGCAAGTCCACCCTGCTCTCGGTCCTCGCCGGGGACGTCGCCCCGCAGGGCGGCACCGTCACCCTGCGCGGCCGCCCGCTGGCCGACTACGGCGCGGCCGAACTCGCCCTGCACCGGGCGCTGTTGCCGCAGTCCGCCACGCTGTCCTTCCCGTTCCCCGCCGGCCAGGTGGTCCGGATGGGCCGTGCTCCCTGGACGGGGACGGCGGCCGCCGCCGAGGACGAGGCGGTGGTCGCCGAGGCGATGGCCGCCACCGAGTCCACCGCCTTCGCCGGGCGGCCCTTCACCGCCCTGTCCGGCGGCGAACGGGCCCGGGTCGCGCTCGCCCGGGTGCTCGCCCAGCGCACCCCGCTGCTGCTCCTGGACGAACCCACCGCCGCCCTCGACCTGCGCCACCAGGAACTGGTGCTGCGGATCGCCCGGGAGCGCGCCGCCGCCGGGGACGGCGTGGTCGTGGTGCTCCACGACCTGTCCCTGGCGGCCGCCTACGCGGACCGGGTGGTCCTGCTGACGGACGGCAGCACGATCGCCGACGGCCCGGTCGCCGAGGTGCTGCGCGCACCGCTGCTCAGCGAGGTGTACGGCCACCCCGTCGAGGTGCTGCCCCACCCGCGTACGGGGGTGCCGCTGGTCCTGCCGGAACGGACCGGCGGGGCCCGCCCCTGACCCTCCGGCAACAGAAAGCAGCGCGGCCCGTGCCCCCGATCGGGGTACGGGCCGCGCTGCCGCGGGGGCCGGGTCAGTGCCGGTCGGCCGGGACGCAGCGGAAGGCGGCCGCGTCGGCGAGGTCGCCGTGGCCGCTGTAGCGGGAGACCAGCGGGTAGGCGCACAGGTTGCGGCTGACCGTACGGCCGTCCGCGGTGTTCAGGGTGGCGGGCAGCGTCCGCGGCGCCTTGCCCTGCTCGACCCAGGCGGTCAGCGCGGCAAGGTCGTCGGTGCGGCCGCTGGGGCCGTTGAGCCCGCAGTGGGCCGCGCCCGGCACCAGGAACAGCCGGTAGAAGTCGTCGACCTGCTGCGCGCCGCCCAGCTCCCCCTCCACCTGCTTGCGGTAGCGCACCGTGCCGTCGGCCGGGATGAACTCGTCGGCCGAGCCGTGCCAGCTGAGGAGCTTCCCTCCCGCGTCGCGGAACGCGGAGAGGTCCGCGTCGTCGGTGCCGATGACCTCGTCGTACTCGGCCACCGACTGCTGGAACAGCTCGGTGAAGCGCGCGGTGGTGAGGGTGGAGACGTCGAGCGAGGGCTGCTCGGCCACCCAGGTGGACACCCACGCGGCGGGCACCGGGAACGGCGCGCCCACCGGCTTGCCCGACGGGTCCGTGGTGTGGCCCGCGAGGGCGCTCAGCTGGGCTCCCTTGGGCACCCCGGCCCACAGCCGGCGGCCGTCGGTGGTGCGCGGCCCGTCCCATATCCGGCGGACCACCTCGGCGTCGGCCTCGGTGATCGTCACCTTCCTGCCCTCGCACTCGACGGTGGTGCCGATCAGCCGGCGCGGATTGAAGCCGCACTCGTCCGGCCGGGACACCAGGCCGTCCCGGGCGCCGTCGAGCCCGTCGCAGGCCTGGACGGCGGCGGCGGTGAACGCGTCGAACTCGCAGGCGGTCGGGTAGGTGTGCTGCTCGTTCATCACCACCTGCGGCCACAGCGTGGCGACCTCGAACTCCGCCCAGTGCACGGCGGGCGCGTTGGCCAGGATGCCGTTGTAGTCCTCGGGGTACTTCTGTGCCTCCGCGTACCCCTGGCGCCCGCCGGTCGAACAGCCGTTGAAGTAGGAGTACGCGGCGGCCCGCTGGTAGTGGGCGGCGATGACGCCCTTGGCGACGACCGCCGCCTCGTGCTCGGAGCGGGACGCGAAGTTCTCCAGCAGCGCCGCGTCGACCGTGCCGTCGGCCTTCAACCCCCAGTGGCTGTCGAGGTACGTGCCGACGCCGGCATCCGTGGTGGCGGCGGCGTAGCCGCTCTTCACGGCGAGGGCGAGCTTGCTGCCGTAGTCACCGGCGGCGTAGGCCTGGCCGCCGATCGTCTGCAACCGGCCGTTCCAGTTCTGCTGCGGCAGCCAGACCCGCACCTTGGCGTGGTCGCCCTGCCCGGGGTGGGCGAGGGTGACCGTGACGTCGCAGAAGGCGGGGACGTCGGGGACGTGGTCGGCGCCCAGCGGGAACACCGCGGGCACGTCGACCGTGCCCGCCGGGTGGGCGACGGCGGTGACACCCTCCACCTGCGTCCCGTCGGGGGCCGTCACCACGGGGGCGGCGCAGCTGGTGGCGGTGAGCGGCGCGGTGTCGGCCAGGGCACCGGGCGCGTAGAGCACGGCGGCCAGGGACATGCCGACCGCGAGGGCGGTCAGGGAGCGTTTCATCGGGAGGTCCGTCCAGGTGTGTGAAGTGGTCGCGCAGGCAGCGGGGTTGACGGTCCGGGCCGGATCCGGCCGCCGTCAGTCGTGGTCGCGCGGGGCGGGCTCGTGCTCCTTGGCCATGGCTCCACCCCGGATGCAAGTAACTGCTCTGAACGGTTATGACGATGGCATCCCATCAGCCCAACCGTCAACCGCTTCTGGGCCTCGGAGGTGATGGTGCGTCATCTATCCCTCACAAACCACCGTAAAATAGCGACCCGAGCCTGTCGGCCACCTAGAAGAGGTAACCTTTCTGAAAGGTGATGAGCGAGGCGAAATGGAGACGACGCGAGCCGCCGGAGGCGACGACGACCGCGCCCCCGGCCCGGCGTGCGGGCAGGGGGCGCGGGTCAGGCCAGGGCGGGGTCAGGTCACCAGGTCACCGGAATCGCGGCGGCCATGATGGCCATCCGGTTCGGGTGCCACGGCACCTCGTCCACCGGCACCGCCAGGCGCAGCCCGGGGAAGCGCTGGAGCAGGACCCGGAAGGCCGTGTCGGACTGCCGCCGCACCAGGTGGGCGCCGGGGCAGTGGTGCCGGCCGTGGCCGAACCGGAGGTGGGGGTTGGGCGAGCGGGCGGGCTCGAACCGCTCGGGGTCGGCGAAGGTGCCGGGGTCGTAGTTGGCCGCGTCCAGCGAGAGCAGGATCAGCTCGCCGGCCTTGACCCGCTCGCCGCCCAGCGAGGTGTCCTCGGTGACGAAGCGCGGGATGGCGTTGCCGAGGACGACGCTGCACCGCAGCAGTTCCTCCACGTGCCGGGGTGTCGCCTCGGGGCTCTCCCGCAACTCCGCCATCGCCTCGGGGTGTTGGAGGAGGTTGACGGCGGCGACGCCCAGGAAGCCGGCGAAGTCCTCGTAGCCGCTGACGAACAGCACGGAGACGATGTTGGACAGCTGCTCGTCGCTCAGCCCCTTCGGCCCGGCGGGCCCCTCGGAGGGCCGGTCGGCGTTCAGGTCGGCGAGCCGGTCGGCGAGGCCGCGCGGCCGCCCGGGGGTGCGGGCGGCCAGGAAGGCCGCCATGTAGGCGCGGATCTCCTCCCAGTTGACGGCCAGTTCCTCGTCCGAGTACGTCGCCATGGTGAGGTCCTTGTCGGCGCGCTCGGCGAGCCACGCACGGTCCTCGAACGGCAGACCGAGCAGCCGGCACAGGCACTGCGCCGCGACCCACTCGGCGAAGTGGCGCTGGAGGTCGCCCGGCACGCCCTCGGCGACCATCCGTTCCAGGCCCTCCCGCGTCACCTCGGCGACCCAGTCGGCGGGCAGTTCGGGCTGGTTGCGGCCGAGCGCGGCGAGCACCTCGTCGCGCAGTCCGGCCTGCTGGAGGTGGTTCATGGCGTCCAGCAGTTCGGGCGCCAGGATCGGGGCGTCCTGGGTCGGGCTGTCGGCCTCACCGAGTACGGAGCGGGCGAAGGCGCGGTCCCGCAGGACGTCGCGGGCCAGCTCGTAGCCGGTGACCAGCCAGGCCTCGCCACCGGCGTTGGTCCTGACCCGGGCGACGGGGCAACGGCTGCGCAGTTCGTCCAGCTCGGGGGCGAGGCGGTCGCCGTCGGTGCTGAACGGGTAGCGGGGCAGGGAGCCCGCGTCCTCGGTGGTGGCGGGCGCCTGGGGTGCGCTCATGCGGCGCGGTCCTTTCTGTCCGGAAGCAGGGGTGCGTGGCTGAACGGGAGCGGGGTGCGCGGCGCGGCTGCCGCCGTCACCAGCGCACCGGCAGCCGGGCGGGCGCGCGCAACGGGGTGGTCTCGTCCCAGGGCAGCGACTCGGCGGGCTCGGCCAGTTCGATGCCGGGCAGCCTCTCCAGCAGCACCTGGATCACCACGGCCAGCTGCATCCGACTCAGGTGCGCACCGGTGCAGGCGTGCGGGCCGTGGCCGAAGGCGAGGTGCGGGTTGGGCGTGCGGGTGAGGTCGAGGCGGTCGGGGTCGGCGAACGCCTCGGGGTCGCGGTTGGCGGAGGCGGGCACCGGCACAACGGCGTCCCCGGCCCGGATCAGCTGCCCGTGGAGGGTGAGGTCCTGCTCCGCGACGAGGATGTTGATCGCGTTCATCAGCGGTACGTGGCGCAGCAGTTCGTCCACGGCGCCGGCGATCCCGGCGGGTTCCTCGCGCAGCCGGCGCAGCTGGTCGGGGTGGGTGAGGAGGGTGAGCAGGGCGTTTCCGGTGTGCTGCATGTTGGTCTTGTAGCCGGCCATCAGCATGGTGACGACGAAGCTGACCACGTCGTCCCTGACCAGTTCGCTGCCGGGGCGGCGGGTCTCGGCGAGCAGCAGCCGGATGTAGTCCCCGTCCTGCGGCGCTCCCCTCTCGTCCTCCTTGCGGGCGATCAGCTCCGAGGCGTAGTCCTGCAAGGCGTACAGGGCGGCGAGGATCTCGTCCATCGTCAGCCCTGCGGCGCTGAGCAGGGTGAGGGTGTGCGGGAGGTAGCGGTCGCGGTCCTCGTGCGGGAGGCCGATGGTCTCGCACAGCACGCGCAGCGGCAGCGGTTCGACGTAGTCGGCCACCAGGTCGGCCGTGCGGTCGGGCGAGCCGGCCGTCATGGCGTCGATCAGCTCCTCCGCGATGGCCCGGATGCGGGGTCGCATGAACTCCAGGCGCCCGCGGCCGAACAGCGGCAGGACGGCGCGCCGCACCCGCTCGTGGTGCTCGCCCCGCATCTCCAGGAAGGTCGGCAGGCACGGCGGCGGCGCGTCGTCGCCCTCGACGGGCGGCCAGGCGGACAGCAGGGGCCGCACCAGCCTCGGGTCGGCGAAGGCGGCCCGGGCGTCCGCGTAGCGGCTGAGCAGCCACGCGGTCTCGCCGTTGGGCAACTGCGCCTGGACGACGGGCTGTTCGGCGCGCAGCCGGGCGTAGCCGCAGGGCGGTCCGGCGGTGCCGGGCGTCACCTCGGGAACGGGGATGGGGGCGGGGACGGCGGTGTCGGTCATCGGGTGCCCTCCCGGACGCCGGTGGTGGTGGGGCGCGGGAGGTAGCCGGAGGCGAAGAAGTACTCCAGGTACCGGTCCAGCAGGGCGGAGTCGACCGGCGGGCAGTGCAGCCCGCTGTCGGCCAGGGCGGCTTCGGCGTTGTGCCGGCCGAGCACCGGGAAGGTGCCCTCGAAGTAGAGCTCCTTGACGGACATGTCGGCGGTGCGGCTGCGGTCCACGCACAGCGACACGAAGGGCGCGGTGGCGCTGGTGGGGTTGGCGGCGACGTGGCGCACCAGCTCGTCCACCCACCGCCGGTAGGGCAGCGTGCGCACCGCGCAGCCGGCCGCGCGCATTCGCTCGATGACGTCCGACAGCATCGCGGGGCGGGGGTTGGTGAGGTGGTAGGTGCGGCCGTCGGCGTCCCGCCGGGTGGCGATGTGGACGACGGCCTCGGCGAGGTGGTCGACCGGGACGAAGTCCATCGGCAGGGCGATGTCCGGGGCCAGCCCGGTCTCGGCGATCGTCCGGAAGAGCGAGCAGATCGCGGTCTCGGTGTTGCTCACTCCGCTCACCTGGTCCCCCGTCACCTCGTACGGGCGGTGGACGGCCACCGGCAGTCCCTGCTCGGCGGCTCGGCGCAGCACCCCTTCGGCGACCCACTTGCTCTCGGCGTAGCCCATGGTGAGCCCGTCGGCGTGGGCCATCGGGGCGTCCTCGGCGATGTCGCGCACCCCGGCCGCCCCGGCGCCGGCGACGACCGCGACGGTCGACAGGAAGTGGACCGGGACACGGCGGGGCGCGGCAAGCCGGACCATCTCCCGGGTGCCCTCCACATTGGGGGCGCGCAGCTGCTCGTACGGGTAGAGGAAGTTGACTTGGGCGCCGTTGTGGACGATCAGGTCCAGCCGGGCCGCCAGGTCGGCGCGCCGCTCGGCCGACAGTCCGAGGCCCGGCTCGGCGAGGTCGGCGGGGAAGCACTCCAGGCGCTGCCGGTCGGCCTCGTCGAGGTGCAGGCCGTAGCGGGCGAGGGCGGTGCGCACCCGCTGTTCGGCGTGGGCGGGGCTCGCGGCGCGGACGGGGCAGTGGATCCGGGCGGCGGTGCGGCGCAGCAGGGTGGTCAGCAGAAAGGCGCCGACGAAGCCGGAGGCACCGGTGAGCAGCACGTGCTGCGGGTCCCGGGGGCGGGGCGCGGGGCCCTGGGCGGGCGGCAGGCGGAAGCCGAGTTCGCTCTCCCGGACGAAGTCGACGGTGCTCTCCCCGGCACCGCTCGGGGAGCCGTCGCGGGCGGCCCGGACGGCCTCGGTGAAGCGCGCGAGGGTGGGGGCGGTGAGCAGCGCCCGGATGAGGGTGGAGCTGAGTGCCGCGTCGAGGCCGAGGGCGGCGAGGGTGCGGGTGACGGCCTCGGAGGCGAGCAGGGAGTCGCCGCCGAGGTGGAAGAAGTCGTCCTCGGGGGCGGGCCGGGTGCGCAGCACCTGCTGCCAGATCCCGGTGAGGGTCGCGGCGAGCCCTTCGGCCGGCTGTTCCTGCGGCGGGATGTCCGCGCGGCCGACGTCGACGGCGCGGAGGGCTTTGCGGTCCACCTTGCCGCCGCTGGTCACCGGGAAGCGGTCGAGGGCGACCAGCGCGGGCACGGCCTGCGGCGGCAGCCAGCGGGCGCAGTAGCCGCGCAGCTCGGGCAGCGGCAGGGGCTCCCCCGGGACGGTGGGGGTGATGTAGGCGGTCAGCGCCTCGCTGTCGGCCTCGACGACGGCCTCGGCCACGGCGGGGTGGGCGCGCAGCCGGGCCTCCACCTCGTCGAGTTCTATCCGCGCGCCGCGCAGCTTGACCTGGCGGTCCGCGCGGCCGCGGTACTCCAGCAGGCCGTCGGCGGTGCGGGCGGCCCGGTCGCCGGTGCGGTAGAGGCGGCCGCCGGGTTCGACCTGCGGCAGCCGGACGAACCGCTCCGCGGTCAGCTGCTCGTCGCCCGGGTAGCCGAGGGCCAGCCCGTCCCCGCCGACGTACAGCTCGCCCTCCTCGCCCGGCGCCGCGGGCGTGCCGTCGGCGCGCAGCACGTGGCAGGTGGTGGCGGCGTACGGGCGCCCGATCGGGACGCCGGTGGCGTCCTCGGGCAGCGGGCGGACGACGTGGGCGGTGGAGACCACCGAGTTCTCGGTCGGGCCGTAGAAGTTGACCACGGTGGTGCCGGGGCAGGCCGCGAGGACGGCGTTCGCCAGGCGCGGGTCCATCGCCTCGCCGCCGGCCGAGACGAACCGCAGGCCCGCCATCGCCTGGGGGCGGGTCCGGGCGAGCAGGTGGAAGACGCTCGTGGTCAGGTAGGCGACGGTGACGCCCCGGCTGCGCAGCAGGTGTTCCAGCGCGGTCGGCGAGAGGAGTTCCTCGCGGTCGGCGATCACCAGGCAGGCGCCGGTCAGCAGGGCGCCCCAGATCTCGATGGTCGAGGCGTCCGAGGAGAGGCCGTAGCCGTGCAGGATCCGGTCGCCCGGCCTGGGCGGCGGCAGTTCGCGGTCGGCCAGGACGAGGCGGGCGACTCCCCGGTGCGGGATCGCCACCGGCTTGGGGCGGCCGGTCGTGCCGGAGGTGAACGCGACGTAGGCGCAGTCTCCGGGCGCGGACGGGACGCCGGTGGTCCGGACGGGTGCCGGTGCGCGGCCCCCGTCCTCGACCACCGGGATGCTCACCCGCAGGCCGCGGACCGGGCGTTCGGTGCCGGGCAGGGTGACGGCGGCGCGCAGTCCGGCGTCCTCGGCCATGGCGCGCAGGCGGGCCGGGGGCAGGTCGTCGTCCAGCGGGACGTAGGCGCAGCCGGCCTTGAGGATGCCCAGCAGGGCGATCAGCGCTTCCGGGGAGCGGCCGCCGCACACGCCGACGGGTTCGCCGGAGGTGATCCCCGCGGCCAGCAACCGGGCGGCCAGGGCGGTCGATCCGGCGTCCACCTGGCCGTAGCTGAGGGTGCGGTCGCGGTGGCGGACGGCCGGTGCGCCCGGGCGGGCGGCCGCCTGCCGGGCGAAGAGCTCCGGCAGGGTGAGGTCCTGCGGCCGGTCGGCGCGGGAGGCGCGGGCCGCGGGGCGGGGGGCAGGGAGGTGGAGCGGGCGTGACGAAACGTCGATGTCGGTCATGGATCCTTCTCAGGAGGTGGCTCCGTCGGCCGCGGCTGCGGGCCGGTGCCGACGGCACGCCAGGTCAGTCCGCGCTGTCGGTGGCGGGCGCGGCGGAGTCGGCCGCCGGTTCGGCGGGCTCGGTGAAGTCGGCGGCGAAGGCCGCGAAGTCGGCGGTCCGCCAGCGCTGCGGGCGCAGCCGGAAGAGGATGTCGTCCTTGAGCTGGTCGGCGGTGGCAGCGAGGTAGCCGCGGGCCTCGTCCGGGTCCAGGTAGCGGTGTGCCAGGGCGTCCCGGACGGCCGGCGGCACCGGGTCCTCGACGGTGACGACCGGCCCTTCGACGCTCACGTACCGGTAGGGCCGGCGCTCGTCCTGCACGCAGAGGCTGAACCGGCCGGCGGCGCGCAGCAGTCGGCCCTTGACCGTCTCGCGCCCCGTCTGGACGAGGACCTCGCCCCCGGGCTCGTAGCCGTACCAGACCGGCACGCACAGGGGCGCCCGGTCGCCTTCTCTGGGATCCGCGACGCTCAGCACCCCGACCCGGCGGTCGGCGAGGAAGGTCTCCCGGGCATCCTGCGACATGGTGGGCAGCATGAGTCAATCCCCTTTACGGATAAGGACGTTGAGTCCCGCGGCGGCTACTCGTCAGTCGTGGCCACGACGGACGGCACAGCACGCGCCGGCGGGATGGAAGGGCAGCCACTCGATCGCGTGGCCGCGCCGCGGAGACGACGGCGGGCCGTTCGTCTCCGTAGGAACAGCATGACGGTACTGGCACGTACAGTGACGGAGAGATCACGCTACTGTCGTGAACATGTCACTCACTGGCCTGAACTGACCCACCCCGCACCACCACCCCCTCCCGTACCCCCGTCGCGTGCGAGCTGCTCAACCGCGATCGGAAAGCGGCTCACGGGACGAACGCACAAGCCACAGCTGGTATGACTGGGGGATGCAGGAAGAGACGGCACGCTCCGCGATCGACACCTTCATCTCCGCGTTCAACGCCTCGGACGACAGCTACGTCACCGCCCTCCTCTCCCAGGCCCTGACCTCTGACGTGGTCTTCTGGGGGCCGCTGGGTCGCAGCGAGGGAATCGCGGCGGTCGAGCGGTTCGTGCTGGACCTCCGGCGCCACCCGGCGGGGACCGGCACGATGGCGCGCTGTTCAGAGGTGGACATGCCGGACGAGTGGGCCCGGTACCGGTGGGTCTTCACCACCCCGGACGGAGGCCCCCGCCTGGCGGGGACGGACGTCGTCCATCTGCGACGGAGCCTCATCGACCAGGTCATCGTCTTCGCGGGGGAATTGGAGCCGTCCCCCTCCTGACCCGCCGGTGATGCCCGGCGAGAGGGTCCCGGACGGGGGCGCCGGCCGGGCAGGCCGATCGCCGCCCGGCCGACGGCCATGGCCACCGCCGCGGCGGAAGCGGAGTACGTCAAGGTGCGGTGGTCGTCACGGACGCCACAGGCCGTCAGGACGCCGGGCTCTCCGTGCCCTCGACGTCGGCGAGCAGCTTGCGCAGGAGCGCGTCCAGGGTGGCCCGCTCCTCGCCCGAGAGGGCGGAGAGCAGCGTGGTCTCGTTGGCCGCGTGGTCGGTGAAGGCGGCGTCCACGAGGGCGCGCCCGGCCGCGGTGAGGGCGATGCGGACGCTGCGCCGGTCCGCCGGGTCGGTGCGGCGTTCCACCAGGCCCGCCGATTCCAGCCGGTCGATCCGGCTGGTCATGCCGGCCCGTGACATCAGCAGCAGCGCGGCGAGCTCGGAGGGCATCAGTTCGTACGGCGCGCCGGAGCGGCGCAGGGTGGCGAGAACGTCGAACTCGCCGCGCTGGAGGCCGTGTTGCTTGAACACCTCTTCGACGACCCGGCCCGCGAGCAGCGCGAAGCGGCCGAGGCGGCCGACGGTGCCGACCGCCTCCAGGTCGAGGTCCGGGCGCTCCCGGCTCCACTGGTCGAGCATGACGTCCACGTGATCCATGGGGCAATATTATTCGATGGAGGATAGTTAGACGTAGTACTATCAGCCAGAGAACTATCTGAGCGCTCACTGTGGGGAGAGGCCAATGACGTTGATCGGACCGGAAGCCGTGGTGGTGCGGGGCGACGAAGCCGAGACCGTCGGAATGCTCGGCGGCAAGGGGCGGCTGCTGGCGGACTCCAGCGCCACCGGCGGCGCCCTGAGCACCCTGCGCGTCACGCTGGGGCGCGGCAAGGACGGCGCCACTCCGCACTACCACGGGGGCTCCTCGGAGCTGTTCTTCGTCGTCGACGGCTCGGCCCAGGTACTGGTCGGGAACGAGGTGGTCACCGCCCGCAGCGGCGACCTCGTGGTGGTGCCGCCCCATCTGCCGCACGCCTTCGCGGCGGCGCCGGACTCCGGGGCGGACCTGCTGATCGTGATCACCCCCGGGGTGGAGCGCTTCGACTACTTCCGCCTGCTGGAGCGGATCCGCGCGGGCGAGGCGACGGTCGAGGAACTCCTCGCCAAGCAGGACCTCTTCGACAACCACTTCCTGGAGTCGCCGAGTTGGCGCGACGCCCGGGAGGAAGCCGCCCGGTCCGAGCCGTAAACCGCCCGGCACCCAGATCGGCCCGACACCAGGGAAGGAACCCCGTGACCGACACCCGCACCATCACCAACCCGCCCGGCCTGCACGACCCGACGCCGTTCGGCTACAGCCACGCCGCCTCCGCGCCCGGCGAACCGGTGTTCATCGGCGGCCAGTACGCCTCCGACGCCGGCGGTCAGGTCGTGCCCGGCGACTTCGCCGCCCAGGTGGAGCTCGCCCTCGCCAACCTGCGCACCGCGCTCGCCGGGGTCGGCCTCGGCTTCGAGCACGTTGTCCGGCTCGGCTCGTACATCGTCGACCACGACCTGGAGAAGCTGGCCGTCCTCGGCAAGGCCCTGGCCGGGGCCTGGGGCGACCGGCTGCCCGCGCAGACGCTCAGCGGGGTCGCCTCGCTCGCCCTGCCGGGGATGCTCTTCGAGATCGACGCGGTCGCCGTCCGGCCGACGGCGCGGGCAGCGGGCTGACCCACCTACGCGAAGGGGTCCCACCGGTCGGTGGGACCCCTTCGCCGTACCGGAGCCCTGCCCCGTGCGGTGCCGCGCTGCGGCGGCGGTGCGTCAGCCCTGTGCGGTGTCGCCGTCCGCCTGCTCGGCGCCCTCGGCCGTTCCCGCCTTCTCGCGCATCTTGCGCACCAGCTCCGCCTTCTGGTCGGCTGCACCCTGGCGGTCGAGGTTGCGGTGCGGACCGTTGTTCTGCCGTTCGGCGCGGGACAGCCTCTTGCGCTGGCCGCCGCCCATGCCCACGGGGTTGTTGATGTTCTTGCTCACGGTCTTGGGTTCTCCCGGTGGTGAAGTGAAGTGAAGTGGTCTACGGATTCATCGGTGGGGGACGGGCGGCGACGTCGAAGGACGTCAGCAGGGGCCCATCACGCGCTCACTCGTAGATCGGCATCTGGATGCACACGACGAAGACGTTACCCGGTTCCGTCGGCCCTGCACACCAACCAGTCGGCCGACCCTCTTCCGCCCCGACGGTCAGGAGGCCGAGGGCGCCCGGGGACACGGAATCCGGGAGCCCACGCTCCGCCGCTCGGCTCAGCCGAGGGCGCGGTCGAGGTTGAAGGCCGCGCTGATCAGTGACAGGTGGGTGAACGCCTGGGGGAAGTTGCCGAGTTGCTCGCCGGTGCGGCCGATCTCCTCGGCGTAGAGGCCGAGGTGGTTGCCGTAGGTGAGCATCTTCTCGAAGGCCAGCCGGGCCTCCTCCAGGCGGCCGGCCCGGGTGAGTGCCTCGACGTACCAGAAGGAGCAGATCGAGAAGGTGCCCTCGGTGCCGTGCAGGCCGTCCGGGCTGGCCGCCGGGTCGTAGCGGTAGACCAGGGAGTCGGAGACCAGGTCCCGGGTGAGCGCGTCCAGGGTCGCCAGCCACTTGGGGTCGGTGGGCGAGACGAACTTGGCCATCGGCATCATCAGCACCGAGGCGTCCAGGACGTCGGCGCCCAGGGACTGGACGAACGCGCCGCGTTCGGCGGACCAGCCCTCCCGCATGATCTGCCGGTAGATCGCGTCCCGGTTCCGCAGCCAGCGGCCGAGGTCCGCGGGCAGGCCGCGCCGGTTGGCCATCCGGATCGCCCGCTCGATCGCGACCCAGCACATCAGCCGCGAGTAGACGAAGTCCCGCCGGCCGCCCCTGGTCTCCCAGATGCCCTCGTCGGGCTGGTCCCAGTGGTCGCAGAGCCAGTCCACGACGGCGCCGACCTCGTCCCAGTGGTCGCTGCTGATCGGCTGCCCCCACTTGTCGTACAGGTAGACGGAGTCGATGAGCGCCCCGTAGATGTCCAGTTGGAGCTGGTGGGTGGCGCCGTTCCCGACCCGCACCGGCGCCGAGCCCAGGTGCCCTTCGAGGTGGTCCAGTTCGGACTCGGGAAGGTCCTTGCGCCCGTCGATGCCGTACATGATCTGCAGCGGGCCGGACGGGCCGGCGCCCCGCATGATGCCCCGCTCGGACAGGAAGGCCATGAACGCCTCGGCCTCCGAGGTGAAGCCCAGGCGGAGCATGGCGTAGACGCAGAAGGCCGCGTCGCGCACCCACACGTACCGGTAGTCCCAGTTGCGTTCGCCGCCGACCCGCTCGGGCAGGCTGGTCGTCGGCGCGGCCACGATCGCGCCGGTCGGCGCGTAGGTGAGCAGCTTCAACAGCAGCGCGGAGCGGTGCACCATCTCCCGCCAGCGGCCGCGGTAGCGCGAGCGGCTCAGCCAGTCGCACCAGAACCGGACGGTCGCCTCGAACTGCGCCTCCGCCTCGGCGTGCGGACACGCCCGCGGGCGCACGTCCTCGCCGATCCGGTCCAGCGCGAACACCACGGACTCGCCCTCCAGGAGCTTGAAGTGCGAGCGGACGTCCCGGCCGTCGCCCTCCAGCGGCACGGTCGACGTCAGCGCCAGGGCCATCGACGGGGCCTCGAAGACGGCCTCGCCGGCCCGCACCCGCACCGTGTGCGGCTCCGCTCCGTAACCGAACCGGGGCGCGATCCGCGCCGCGAACGGCAGTGTCCCGCGCACGCACACCACCCGCCGGATCAGCCGGTGCCGGGAGGCCTCGCGGGACTCGTCGACGACCGGCATGAAGTCCTGGATCTCCGCCACGCCGTCGGCCGCGTAGAACCGCGTGATCAGCACATTGGTGTCGGGGAAGTAGAACTGCCGCGTCCGGGACGGCACGTCGGCGGCCAGCTCGAAGGAGCCGCCCCGCTCGGCGTCCAGGATGGACCCGAACACGCTGGGCGCGTCGAACCGCGGGCAGCAGTACCAGTCGATGGTGCCGTCCGTCCCCACCAGCGCGGCCGTACGGAGATCACCGATCAACCCGTGCTCGGCGATCGGCAGATAGCGCGCTCCGCCCCCACCTCTGGATCCGGCCTCGAACTCCATGCCGGCCTCCCTACCGTTTCAGCGAGGGAAGGTACGGGCCACAGCGGACCTCGCTTCTCATGGTAGATCGCCCCCGGCGTTCGGCACGGCGGGCCGGCCGCGGCCGCTCCCCCGGCACGGCCGCCGCCCGTCACCCGGTGGTGTGCCAGGACCGGCAGGCGGGCTCGTGCCAGGTGGTGCGGACGGCCCGGCCGCTCCGGGTGAGGTGTTCGCTGGACCACGTGCGGCAGCACCGGCCGACCGGTGGAGCCGGGACCGGCTGCCGCACGGGCCGGGCCTGGGCGGCGGACGCGGGCGCGGTGGAACGGCGGCGGTGGCGGCGGCTGATCCCGGGTGTCGTCATGTCGCAGGCTCTGCCCATCGGGTCGCCCCGCCGAACCCCGCGATCACCCGAACGGCGCAATCCGTGCGCTCTCGGCGAAGTGACCACCGCGCCATCGTCCCGAAACCGCCGGGGTCAGGGTCGGGGTCGAGGTCGGGGCCGGGGTCAGGTTCCCAAGTGGTGCCAGGCGTGCCCACACCCGCCCGCGCAGAAGGCGGCCCGCCGCCGCTCGTCGGCGACACCGAGGAGCGCCACCAGCAGCCGGAACGCCTTGGCCCGTTCGTCCTGCGGAAGCTTGGCGATCTTCACCAGCTGCTCGCCGATGCGCCCACGCACGAGCAGGACGGCCGGGGTGTGGGTGGGCCGGATACCGGCCCGGCGGATGCTCTCCGGGCCGTCCTCGCCGGTGGCCCGGGCCTGGAGGCAGAACTCCGTCAGCGTGCGCAGGACTTCGAACTGCTCGGCGTCGGCCAGGCCCTCGAACCAGCTCAGGCCCTCACCGAGCGGCCGGACGCCCTGCGCCAACTCGTTGAGGACGACCGTGCGTCCGTCCATCCCGTCCCTCCCCCGATGCACCTGGTGGCCGACCGCGCGGGGCCGTCGCACCGGATCGCACTGTACCGCCCGGTACTGGAACGGGAAGTCGGCCCGGTCGACTTCCCGTTCCAGCGCGAGAGGCTCGCTACGCTGAGGCGGCATCAGATGGGCGGCACCCGTCAGGGGCCGCCGCGGAACGACGAGAGAGGACGGCCGGTGGACATCTGGACGGAGGACCTCCGGGCGCGGCTGGCGCAGCCGTGGATCTGGTTCGTGGCGACGACCGGGGTGGACGGTGCTCCGCACGTCACGCCGATGTGGGTCGGTCTGGAGGGCGAGCGGGTGTACTTCAACACCTCCGTCGGCCGGATCAAGGAGCGCAACCTGCGCCACGACCCCCGGGTCTGCCTCTCCGCCTCCGACCCGGCCGATCCGTACGACCGCATCCAGATCCACGGCCGGGCCGTCGAGTTCGTGACCGGCGAGCAGGCCGACCGGCAGATGGACCGCCTGGCCCACAAGTACCTCGGCGTCGAGGAGTACGGCTGGCGCATCCCCGGCGAGCGGCGGGTCACCGTGTTCATCGAGCCCACCCGGATCCGCCGGGTCGTCGGGGTCGAACCGCTCCCGGCCGCGGCCCGGGCCGCCGACTGACCGTGCCCTCCTCGGCGTCAGCGGCGGCACCGGCGCCGGAACGGGCGGTGGCAGCGGGGTCGGTGGTGGCTCACGGCGGTGGCCGCCGCCGGGGGCATCGAGTTGACGGGATCGTTCGTCCTCGGAAGCATGTGTGGCCGCGTGCCTGCGCGGCTGAGCGCAGGCCGGTTCTCCGGGATGTGGGGTCATGGTGTTGGTGAGGTCCGGGCGGGGCTTGGCAAGGGCGGGGCTGGCCGTCGGAGCGGCGATGGTGCTGGCGGTCTGCACGGCCGGCGGGGCCGATGCCGCGCAGGCCGGTGCGCCGTCGCCCGGGCAACCCGCGGTGTCCGCCGCCGCGACCGCCGTCCGGATCACGGAGGGCGAGGTCGGCGAGGTGGGTCCGCGGGGGACGATCACCTACCCGTCGGTGACCAGCTGCCTGGTCGTCACCGTCCTGCTGCGGGACGGCGGCAAGGTCGGCGGCCATGCGAGCCTGTTCCAGGTCCCGGGAAAGTACAGCTCGGACGAGATCCTCCCCGCCATCAGGCGGGCCGTCGGCCACCGGCCGGTGCAGGCCGTCGACGTCAGCGGGGCCGTCGGGGCCTGGAACCCCTCGTACTTCCGGAAGTCCATCGAGCGGTACACCGACACGGCCCCGCCCGGACCGACCGGCGACGCGCAGGGGATCGGCGACGCGGTGGCCCGCCTGCTGGGGCAGCCGCGCGGGAAGGTCACCGTGCAGGACCTGCCGGACGGCGACATCACGAGGTGAGACGCGGCCGAGGGGCCGGGCCCCCCCGGGCGGGGGGCGGGGGGGCGGCCCACCCCCCCCCGGCGCCCCCACCCCCCCGCCGCCGCCCGGTGGGGCTTCACCACCAGCAGCCC
>NZ_JBHWIV010000120.1:0-20910 GCF_042731675.1 Kitasatospora sp. NPDC059827
GGCCTGCGCCTGCGGCGGGGCCTGCACCGCGGCAGGCGCCGGGGCGGGAGCCGCCACCGGCGGCGCGGCGGCCGCCGGACGGGCCGGGGCTCCCCAGCCGCCGCCGGCCGGGGCCGGGGCCGTCGCCGGGGCACCCGTGCCACCGGACGGGTCGACGATGCACTCGATCCGCCAGTCCACGCCCAGCGCGTCCGACAGCGCCTGGCGCAGCACGTCGTCGCTGTTGCTGCCGACGAAGCTGTCCCGGGCACCGGCGTTGATGAACGAGACCTGGAGCACGCTGCCGTCGAACCCGGCCACCTGGCCGTTCTGGCTGAGCAGGATCCAGGTGAAGCGGCGGCGGTTCTTCACCGCCTCCAGGATCTGCGGCCACAGCTGCCGGACCTGCCCGGCACCCTGCTGCGCGGCCGCGGACGGCTGACCGCCGGGCGCGGCGGCAGTCGCAGCAGCGGCGGGGGCCGGGGTCGGCTGGACCGGGGACGGGGTCGGCGCGGGCTGCGGGGCGGCCTGCGGCTGCGGCACGGGGGCGGCAGCAGCAGCGGGGGCCGGTGCGCCACCGGCGGGCGGGAAGCTGCGCGCGATCGGCCAGGCGCCCGGAGCGGGCCCGGCCGGGGCCGGGGGCGCCGGGGCCTGCGCGGGGGCGTGGGCCGCCACGACGGGCGCGGGCACCGGAGCGGGCACCTCCACCGGCGGGGCAGCCTGGGGGACCGCCGGTGCCGCCGGCGCCGCCGGCGCAACGGCCACGGGGGCCGCCATCGGCGCCATCGGCGCCATCCCGGTCATCGGCGCCGTCCCGGCCGGTGCGGCGAAGCCGCCCGCCGCGGCCCGGCGCTCCAGCTTGTCCAGCCGCGCCTGCAACGACAGCTCGTCGCTGTACGCGCCCGGCAGCATCACCCGGGCGCAGATCAGCTCCAGCTGGAGCCGGGGCGCCGCATTTCCGCGCATCTCGGTCAGCCCGGTGTTGACGATGTCCGCGGCCCGGCTCAGCTCGGCCGCGCCGAAGGCGTCCGCCTGCGCCTGCATCACCGCGACCCGGTCCGCCGGGGCGTCGATCAGCCCCTTCTCCCCGGCCTCCGGCACGGTGGCGAGGATCACCAGGTCGCGCAGCCGCTCCAGCAGGTCGGTGACGAAGCGGCGCGGGTCGTGCCCGCCCTCGACCACCCGGTCGATGACCTGGAACACCGTCGCGCCGTCCTGCGCGGCGAAGGCGTCCACCACCTCGTCCAGCAGCGCCGAGTCGGTGTACCCGAGCAGCGACGTCGCCATCTGGTACGTCACGCCGCCCTCGGCGGCACCGGCCAGCAGCTGGTCCATCACCGACATCGAGTCACGCACCGAGCCCGCGCCGGCCCGTACGACCAGCGGGAACACCGAGTCCTCGACCTGGATGCCCTCGCGGCCGCAGACCTCCGCCAGGTAGTCGCGCAGGGTGCCGGGCGGGACCAACCGGAACGGGTAGTGGTGGGTGCGGGACCGGATCGTCCCGATCACCTTCTCCGGCTCGGTGGTCGCGAAGATGAACTTGAGGTGCTCCGGCGGCTCCTCGACCACCTTGAGCAGCGCGTTGAACCCGGCCGAGGTCACCATGTGCGCCTCGTCCAGGATGAAGATCTTGTACCGGCTGTGCACCGGCGCGAAGAAGGCCCGCTCGCGCAGCTCGCGCGCGTCGTCCACACCACCGTGCGAGGCGGCGTCGATCTCGATCACGTCGATCGAGCCGGGCCCACCGGTCGCGAGGTCCCGACAGGACTGGCACTCCCCGCAGGGCGTCGGCGTCGGCCCCTGTTCGCAGTTCAGGCAACGGGCCAGGATGCGCGCGCTCGTCGTCTTGCCACAGCCGCGCGGCCCGCTGAACAGGTACGCGTGGTTGACCCTGTTGTTACGCAGGGCCTGCTGGAGCGGAGCGGTCACGTGCTCCTGCCCGATGACCTCCGCGAAGGTCTCGGGGCGGTAGCGGCGGTACAGGGCTAGGGACACACCCCCGACGATATCGGGACGGACGGACAAACGCGTCGCCCCTTCACCCCGGCCCCCGCTCTCCCCACGGCCCACACGGCCCACACGCCCCCGGGAACGCAAAGACCCCTCGTGCACCCGCCAGAGCCCTCCTACCCTTGCTGCCTTCCGGCCCTGGGGGGGTTCAGAGAGATGACGCCACACGAGGGGCTGAGCCCCACAGTACCGGATCCCGGCCCCGACGATCCACAGGCCACCCCCACCCCTCAGCCTGCGGGACAGCTGGTCGCGAGCACCCCGAAACATGTACTAAGCTCTCCCACGGAGGATTCGCCTAGAGGCCTAGGGCGCACGCTTGGAAAGCGTGTTGGGAGCAATCCCTCACGAGTTCGAATCTCGTATCCTCCGCCGGCAGAAGGCCCGGACCGTTTCGACGGTCCGGGCCTTCGTCGTTTCCGTGGTGGTGCGGCCGCGGTCGGCCCATGATGGAAGTCCAGGGGCACGCGACGTTCGAGGCGGCACATGGCTGTATGGCATGTCCGGGACTTCACACCGGACGACCTCGAAGCGGTGGTCCGGCTCGACGCGGAGAGTGCCACCACCGACCGCGCCGCCGTCTTCCGCCTCTCCGATGTGGTCTCCGCGTTGCAGGCACGTGATCCGAGCGTCGTCGTGGTGGCCGGCGGACGTCTCGTGGGCGCGGCGGTGGGCCGGGTGGACGGGGACCGGGCATGGGTGCTGCGCATCGCCCTGCACCCCGGCTGGCGGAACCTGGGCATCGGCACCGCCCTGCTGTCCGCGCTGGAGCACCGCCTGCGGGACGCCGGGGCCAGGATCGTCGCCGCGGTGCTGCCCGAGGAGGAGACCGGCGCCACCGCACTGGTCAACTCCGGCTTCCACCCCCACCGGGGGCTGACGTACTTCGAGAAGTCGGAGGTCGTCAGCGCCCAGGGCCCGACGGTCCTCGCGATGCTGGGTGCGGTCATGCCCGAAGCCCGCCTCTGGGATCGGCTCACGGGCATGGCCGACGAGAAGCGGCTCATCGAACGGCGGCTGGTACTGCCCCTGGCGAACCCCGAGCTGGCGGACGCCCACGGAGTGGAACCGCCCCGCGCGGTCGTGCTGTTCGGCCCGCCGGGCACGGGCAAGAGCACGTTCGCCAAGGCCGTGGCCGGTCGGCTCGGCTGGCCGTTCATCGAGCTCTTCCCCTCCCGGCTCACGTCCGAGGACGGGCTGGCCACCGGACTCGGCCGCCGCTTCGAGGAAGTGGCGCAGCTCGACCACGTGCTGCTGTTCATCGACGAGGTCGAGGAGATCGCCGGTACGCGCAGCCTCGCCGCCCCCGCGTCGGTCGGCGTGGTCAACGAACTCCTCAAGTCGATCGTGCGGTTCCGTGACCGCGACGGCCGGCTCCTCGTCTGCGCCACCAACTCGGTGGCCGCCCTGGACCCGGCGTTCCTGCGCCACGGCCGGTTCGACTACGTCCTGCCGGTCGGGCCACCCGACTCCACGGCCCGCGAGGCGCTGTGGGCCGGCTACACCGCGAAGACGGGCACCGCCGCCGACACGGCGGCCCTCGCCGAGGCCAGCGAGGGCTTCACCCCCGCCGACATCAGGCAGGTCGCCATGGCGGTCGCCCAGAACACCTTCGAACGCACCCTCGACACGGGGGAACGGACCCAACCCGGCACCCAGGACTACCTGGACGCCATCCACCGCACCCGTCCGACCGTTTCCGAGGAGATGGCCCGGGAGTTCGCCGACCAGGCGGTCCGCTACGGGCGGGTCTGAGCGGGGCCGCCCGTACGTGGTCCGGGCCCGGGCGAGAGTAACCTGGATGTCACCGAAGGCACTTCGCATGCCGGCACCGGATACTGGCGTCGTCTCCGGCCGAACGGCAATGCCGGGCCCGACCTCGCGGGTCGGGCCCGGAGACGGGTTCTCGATCATGACCACGATGCTCGATCGTGCGACGACGCCCACCGCCCCGGATCCCACCGCACGGCTCTCCCTCAGGCCCGGTGGGGCGCGGCCAAGCCGCCTGGACGGAGCCTGGTGGCCCCGTTCACGTGACCTTCTCGTCGAACTCCCGGCCCTGGCAGCCGAACTCGACGCGAGGTGGGGCCGACTTACCCGGATCACCCTGAACCCCGCGCAGTGGCCCGTCATCCCCCGACGGATCCCGGTCACCGGGCACACCGTCCACGCGGGCTGGTTCACCACCGAACAGGACGAGCACACGATCGCGGTGTTCTCGTACGCCCCGCTCCGGCTGAACCTGCTGGTCGTCCCGCCGGAGACGGACGCCGTCGACGCCGCCCGGCTGCTGGCCGAAGCCGCCCGGCCCACCGACACCATGGCCGGGAGCGACCCGCCGGCCACGCGGACGGGTGGCGGCACGGCGGGGCCGCAGGCTCCCGCTTCCCCCTTCCCCTCCGACTTCCTGCCGTCGGCCGTCGCCCCCTCCGACGGCGCCGGTGAGGCCGGTAGACGGGCGGAAGTCGCCCGAAGCCGGGCCGCCTCCTGGCCGGTGCCCGCATAGCCCGTCGGTACTCGGCGGCCCGTCAGTACTCGGCACTCGGCGGCCCGTCAGTACTCGGCGCCGCTTCGCAGGTAGCTCCCCGCGACCTGGAGCCACGCCCCGGGGCCGAAACAGACCTCGATCCGGTAGGGCGTGTCCTCGAAGACCCGCAGGACGCGCAGCGCACCGCTCGGATGCAGGTCGTACTCGAAGGTGACGCCGTCCGCACCGTCCTCGTACTGCATGTCCAGCGGCCCCTTCGAGGGCTCCGCCGGTGCCCGGGTCTCGGCCGAGAGTTTCACGTAGACGGACATCTCTCCGACCCGCCTTCCTGTCTACCCGAGGGCCCGACGACGTGGGGCCCGCCGTTCGGCCTCCGGACGCGACAGGACCGTCCCCGGCTTCGCGACCTGCCGGAACCGGCACCGACCACCCACGGTACTCCGGCCGCACCGCACCGGCCCGGCCGGTCGGGAGAGCCCGTGCAGGGCACCGGCCCGGGCCCCGGCGCAGGGGCGCAGGGGCGCCGCTCAGCGCCACTCGATCAGGAACAGGGTCGCGTCGTCGCTCGTGCGCCCGCCCCGCTTCGCCTTCAGGACATGGGAGAGCGCGCGCACCACGGCCCGCACCCCGGCCTGCGAGCGCTCGACGCGGTTGACCCAGTCGATGAGCTGCTCCTCCCCGAACTGCTCCCCGCCGGGCTCGCGCTCCTCGACCAGGCCGTCGGTGAAGCACAGGACCCGGTCACCGTGCCGCAGTGCCCGCTCGCTGATCACCGGCTCCTCGCCGCCGAAGCCGACCGGCAGGGTGGTCTCGCTCTCCAGCCGCTCGACGACGACGTGGTCGCGGATCAGCAGCGGCTGGGGATGGCCGGCGTTGACCCACTGCAGGTGGCCGGTCAGGGTGTCCAGTCGCATCATCTGAGCGGTGACGAAGTGGTCCGGACCGAACTGTTCGGCGATGGCCCGGTCCATGAACGCGTAGATCTCGGCCAGCCCGATGTCGGCACGCCGGGCGTGCCGGTACGCGCCGATGGCGACGGTCGCCATGGTCGCGGCGTCGAGCCCGTGGCCCATGGCGTCGATCGTGGCCACGTGCAGGAGGTCGTCGTTGAGCGCGTAGTCGAAGCTGTCACCGGCAACCTGGTAGGCGGGTTCGAGGATGCCGGCCACGGCGACCCGGTGGACGGTCATCGACAGCGGCGGCAGCAGCGACCACTGGATCTCGGCGGCCACGCTCATCGGTTCGAGACGCCGGGCCTGGAAGATCCGGTCGGTGTAGCCGCTCTTGGTGATCAGCAGATCGGCGACCAGGGCGGCGAGGCGCCGCAAGGACCGCCGGTCCTCGTCGTCGACGGCATCCAGCGTGAGGGCCAGCACCCCCGCCTCGTCACCGCCGTCCAGCAACGGCAGGTACACCCGCACCCCGTCGGCCCGCCGTTCCTCGACGGGGACACCGCCCAGGAAGGCCGCACCCGCGGGGGAACCGTCGATCGGCACCGGCTCCCCAGCCGCCAGACCCCGCCCGAGCAGCGGCACCAGCACCAGCTGGCCGTAGTCCTGCAACAGGAGCGCCGGGTCACGGCCGCCGAACCCGCGCACCACGTCGGCGACCAGCGGGGCGATCAGCTGGGGCGGCAGCTCATGGGCCCGATCGAGCAGGGCGCCCAGCAGACGTTCGCCACGCCCCTCAGGGCCGTCCAGCCCGTCCGGCCCCGCCGCGCCGGACGACCGCTCACCGCGCATCCTCGCTCACCGCCGTCCTCCTCCGGCCACGGCCCTCGGACTCGGCACTCGACACTCGGTACCGGCCCGATCCCCCCGGCACCTCAGCACGGTTCGCCGGGGCTGGTCCTTCCATTACGCCCGACGGCCGTGCGTTGCGCTCCCGGTCGCCCGCCGGTACGACCCCCGGGTCGGCTCAGCGCGGAGCGCCCTCACCGGGGAGTCGGTGGCGCAGGGCGTCCTGGGAGTCGACGTACTTGAGCATGAGGCGGGCGAACTCCAGGCGCTCCTGCTCGGTCCAGTCGGCGGTGATGCACTCGAAGGCCGAGCGCTGGTGGCGGCCAAAGCGGGCCATCAACTCACGGCCGTCGGGGCTCAGTTGGAGGACGGTACGACGGCCGTCCTGCTGGGAGGCGGTACGGGTCAGATAGCCGGCCGAGATGCAGTCGGTGACCATGCGGCTGGCCACCGACGGGTCCACGCCCAGGTGCCGCGCGACCGCGCCGACGGTGATCTCGCCGGCGCCGGACTGCCCGGCCGGTCCGTTCTCCGGCGTGTTCTGCTCGGCCTCCAGGACGATTCTGAGCACCAGCGTGCGACTGAGGTCCTTCTGGGAGATCGGGTCCTCGACCTCCAGGAGCGAGGAGCGTCGCAGCTTCCCGAAGGCCGGGCCCACGGCGTCCAGCAGCTCGTCCGCCGTCTTCGGCTCGCGCTTCGTCATGGCCCCCATCGTACAGACATGGATGACTCCATGAATGTATGTGTTGACTCACAAACATGTGCATGGAAGCATGCATATATTGTTGAGCAGTGAACGGAGCCTCCCATGACCACCCTCATCACCGGTGCCTGCGGCCAGGTCGGCCAGGCCGTCATCGGCCGCCTGCACTCCGCCGGACTCACCGTCCGCGCCGCCAGCGCCGACCCCACCGGAACCCTCCTCGGCCGCCCCGCCCGCACGTACCGGCAGTGGGCCCGCGAGCACGCCCCAGCCTTCACCCGGCACTGATCCACCCAGGAGCACCGCATGAAGCCCATCGGCTACTGGCTCAACCGCGCCGACAAGGCCCTCAGCACCTACATGAACTCCATGCTGGCCGAGTTCGGCCTCACCCGACTCGCCTGGCAGGTCCTCAACGTCGTCGGGGACGACCCGCAGGCCACCGACACCGACGTGCTGACCGTCCTGGCCGCCAACGCCGATGCCGCCGCCCTGACCGGCGCCGTCGAGACCGCCATCGCCAACGGCTGGGCCGCCCGCCCGGAGCCGGGCCGCCTCGCTCTGACCGACGATGGCCGCCTCCGCCTCGCCGAGGCCGCCGAACGCGTCGACGCCTTCCGCGAGCTGTCGACGGCCGGGATCACTCACGAGGAGTACCGGATCGCCGTCACCGTCCTGGAACGGATGACGCACAACCTGGAGGGCGGAGCAGGACGATGACTCCACCCGAGCCGCAGCTTCGTCGTCGGTGGCCGAATCGCCAGGGTGCCCGATCCGGCCCTGGCTGCAGTTCTGGTGGCATTCGCCCCCGTCCGGCCACGTACGCGCCTCATCAGATGCGCCGCCCCACCGCTGGTCAAGAGGCCTGCGGATACTCCCGGACAACCGGCGAAACATCCGTCGGTCCACGTCGCTGTCCCAGAGCCGCATCGTCTCCTCGCCTCGGTGCGCCGGCGATTCGTCGGCCGGGTCGGCGGCGAGGGGCTCCGGGGGCTGGACCGGCCGGGGCTCGTGGTGCGGCGGGTGGCGGATGATGGGGAGGGGCAGGGGGCCAGATGTGAGGGGCAATGCAGTGGCTGACAGCGGATCCGGCGGGTCGGGAGCAGAGGTCGGGACGGATGGCGGGGCCGTCGCGGCTGCCGTACGGCCGGGCGGCGGGGCGGAGGCGGGGTCGGAGCGGCGGGGGTCGGGTCGGCGGTCGGTGGTTCGGCGGGTGGCCGTTCTGGTGTTCGTCCTGCTGGTGCTGTGCCTGCCGCCCTGGTGGACGCTCCTCGGGTCCGGGGCCGGCTGGCCGCTGCCGGTGGTCGTGGCGGGCACGGCGGTGTTCGCCCTCTGGCTGGTGTCGTTCCCGTTCCTGATGGTCGCGGGCCACGGATCGCGGCGGAACGACCGGGCGGCGCGCCTCGGGGACACCAGCCTCGGGGTGATGTGGGTCCTGTTCACCTGGTCGGTGCTGGGCGGCCTGGTGAACCTCGTGCTGGGCGGGCTCGACGTCGGCGGCGCCGACCGGGCCAGGACGGTGGCCGCGGCGGTAGCCGCGGTCTCGGCCGGGCTGCTGGCCTGGGGGCACCACGAGGCGATGCGGGTGCCCCGGGTGAAGCGGCTGGATGTCCACCTGCCGCGGCTCGGCGGCGGGCTGGACGGGACCAGGGTCGTGGTGCTGGCCGACACCCACTACGGGCCGATCGACCGGGCGGACTGGTCGGCGCGGGTCACCGAGGCGGTCAACGCGCTCGACCCGGACGTGATCGTCCACGCCGGGGACATCGCCGACGGCACCCCCGCCCAGCGCCGCGAGCAGTCCGCGCCGCTCGGCACCGTCCGGGCCCGGCTGGCCAAGGTCTACGTCACGGGCAACCACGAGTACGGCGGGGAGGCCCAGGGCTGGCTGGACCGCATGGCGGACCTCGGCTGGGAACCCCTGCACAACCGCCACGTGCTGGTGGAGCGCGGCGGGGACACCCTGGTGCTGGCCGGCGTGGACGACGTCACCGCGGAGTCCTCCGGCCTGGCCGGGCACCGCACCGACCTGGCCGGCGCCCTCGCGGGGGCGGACCCGGACCTGCCCGTCCTGCTCGTCGCCCACCAGCCCAAGTACGTCCCGCAGGCCGCGGCCGCCGGCATCGACCTGCAGATCTCCGGACACACCCACGGCGGCCAGATCTGGCCGTTCAACTTCCTCGTCCGGATCGACCAGCCCGTGGTGCACGGCCTGAGCCTGCACGGGCAGCGGACCAGGCTCTACACCAGCCGTGGCACCGGCTTCTGGGGCCCGCCCTTCCGGATCTTCGCCCCGAGCGAGATCACCGTCCTCACCCTCCGCACGGGCGACGCCCCCGCCGACCGGTAGCGGCCCCGACGGCGGGACCCCGGCGGGACCCCGGCGGGAGCGCGCCCAGACGGCAACCGCCCCCGGGCCGAGGGCGGGCCTGGGTCAGGCGGGCCGGGTGGGGTCGGTGGGGCGGTCGAGGAGGAGTTGGACGCCGTCGAGGATGCGGGCGAGGCCGAACTCCAGGGGGTCGACGGGGTCGGGGGCGAAGGCGCCGGCGGCGATGGCCCGGGTGAGGGTGGGGAAGCGGTCGGCGTGGCGCTCCAGGAGTTCGTTGGTGAGGCGGCTCCACTCCCGGCTGTGCTGCTCGTCGAAGTCGAGGTCCTGCTGGACGAGGGTGCGGACCAGGCCGGCGACCAGGACGAAGACCCGGTGCTGCTCGGCGGCGCTCAGGCCGGAGGGCTCCAGGGTGGCGAGGGCCGCGTCGAGCCAGCCGAGCTGGTGGGGGCCCATCAGTTGGCGGCGCATGGCGGTGGCGGCCAGCAGCCACGGGTGGGCGCGGTGGATCGCGGCGGAGCGGCGGGCCCACTCGGTGATGCGCTCCCGCCAGCCGTCGCCGACGGCTGACAGGTCGGGGGCCCCGGCGAGCACGGACTCGACCATCAGCTCGACCAGTTCGGCCTTGCCGGGCACGTAGCGGTAGAGCGCCATGGCCGAGACGCCGAACTCGGCGCCGACCTTGCTCATGGAGACCGCGTCCAACCCCTCGGCGTCGGCGATCACCACGGCGGCGGCCGCGATGCGCTGGGGGGTCAGGCTGGGCTTGGGCCCGCGGGTGGGCTGCTCCTGCTCGCCCCACAGCAGTGCGACGCCCGCGCGCAGATCGCGCGCCTTCTCCTTGGCCATCCCGGTCTCCTCCTCGAATCCAGTGCGACGTCCGTGCCATGTCCGGGCGGCGCCCGTTGACAGCACCCAGAACTGTATATACCTTAAACACATCTGCTGACGCGGTAAACAGTTTTGGGGATACACCATGCTTGCCACCATCGCCACCGCCACCACCGCCGCCCTCGCCACTCCCGTCGCCGGACTGCTGGGCTACCGGCAGCTCAAGCGCGCGGCGCTCGCCAAGAAGCTGCGGATCACCGCGCCGAACGGCATCGAGGAGTCCGGCTTCGTCCGGATCGGCGGCATCGACCAGTGGGTCTCCGTCCGTGGCGAGGACCGCCGCAACCCGGTGATCCTGGAGATCCTCGGCGGCCCCGGCGCCTCCAACCTGGTCTTCCTCCCCCGCACCCACGGCTGGGAGAAGCACTTCACGATCGTCCGCTGGGACATGCGCGGCGCCGGCTTCACCTTCGCCGCCGGCGGCCCGGAGGGGCAGGGCGAACTCAGCTACCCGCAGCTGTACCGCGACGCCCTGGAGGTCACCGAGCACCTGCGCACCCGGCTCGGGGTCGACCGGCTGCTGCTGGTCGCCAACTCCTTCGGCACCGTCCTCGGCCTACGGCTGGCCCGCAACCACCCGGAGCTGTACTCCGGTTACGTCGGCACCGACCAGAACATCATCGACGGCGGCCGGGAGCGCACCGCCTACGACGCCCTCGTCGCCCGGCTGCGCGCGGCGGGCCGGAAGAAGGAGAAGGAACTGGCCACCGCCCTGGCCATGGGCGCCGACCGCACCCGGTGGACCACCAAGGACGTCGCCGAGTACAACAAGCTGGTCCTCACCAGCGACCCGCTCTCCTACGACACCATGAAGACCGTGGTGATGCGCTCGCTCTGGTTCTCACCGCTGCACACCCTGCGCGGGCTGCGGTCGTACATGAAGGCCATGGAGTTCTCCGAGCAGCTCCAGCTGGAGGCCGCGACCTTCGACGAGCGGGCCGAGGGCACCGACTTCCGCATCCCGTTCTTCGTCTTCCAGGGCGCCGACGACGTCCTCACCCCGCCCGCGCCGGCCCGCCGCTTCTTCGACGACGTGACCGCGCCGGTCAAGGACTTCGCGCTGATCGACGACGCCAGCCACTTCGCGAGCTTCCGCCACCCCGACCGGTTCCTCCAGCTGATGCTGACCAAGGTCCGCCCGGCGATCACCGCCGACCCCGTCAGCCGCTGAATCCGGCCGACGGGTGTCACAGCGGAGAGGCGGAGAGGCCGGCAGGCGTCACACCGCCACGACGGCTATCTCGTGGACGGCGTTCCGGTCACCGGTGAGCGGCTGCACCCGCCCCACGGAGTCGGTGGCCCGGCAGCGGATCCGGTGCGCCCCCGGGGCGAGGTCGTGCCGGAGCCGGAACCGCTGCCAACTCGGGTCCGGGCCGCGCCCGTCCAGCTCGGCGGGCTGCCAGTCGGCGTCGTCCACCGCGACCTCGACGGCCGTCACCTCGGTGGAACTCCAGGCGTAGCCCGCCAGTTCACGGACCCCGGCGGGGACGGTGGAGCCGTCCTTGAGGCTGAGCAGCTTGCTGCAGACGTCCTTCTCGCGGACCGGCCGGACCTCGCTCTCCCCCGGCAGGACCCGGGTGTACAGGCGGGTGGTGAAGAGGTGCTCGGCGCGTTCGGCGGCCAGCACGATCCTGGTCAGCCACTTGACCGAGTTGGTGCCGAACATCCGCGGCGCCACCGCGCGCACCGGGTGCCCGTGGTCGGGGGCCAGCGGTTCGCCGTTCATCCGGTGTGCGAGGACCACCTCGGTGCGGGCCTGCTCCAGCGGGAGGTCCTTGAGGAAGCTCACATCGCTCTCCCCCGCGAAGTCGCCCCGGTCGGCGCCCTCCAGCCAGACGTGCCGGGCCTCCGGGAGCGGGCCGGCCAGCGCCAGCACCTCGACGAGCGGGACGCCCTCCCAGTCCAGGTTGGTCACGGCCCTGGTCGGCACGGTCGGGTGCAGCGGATTGCCGAAGCACTCGTGGACGGCGGTGAACCTGGTCTGCGGCAGCCCCCGGAGGGCCTGGAAGTCCAGCCGCAGGGGCCGTTCCACCAGGCCTTCGACGGTGAGCGACCAGCTGTCGGCGTCGAGCTCCGGTCGCCGGCCGAGGTGGTTGCGGATGAAGACCTCCTCGACCGGGGTGCGGTAGGCGTCGGGCGTCTCCGGATCGGTCCTGAACATGCGTCATTCCCCCGTACTGATATCACTGTTCCCGGGATCGACGGTACAAGGAGCGACTGACAACGAGCCACGCAGGCCCCCAGGTCAGGGGTGCCGTTCGGCAGGGGTCGAGGGGCCGAGGAGGCAAGGAGGCGAGGGGACGAGGGGACGGGAACAGGGGCAGGGCCCGAGGGGACGGAACGGGGACGTCCGATTCCTTCAAGACCCCGCCCCCGCAGGCCGCCTACCGTCGGAGCCATGGACAGCACATCCGCACCACGGTTCGCCTTCATCGGCCTGGCCGTTTCCGACATGGCCGCCTCCGTCGCCTTCTACCGGCGGCTGGGACTGGTCTTCCCCGAGGGCTCCGAGCAGGAGCCGCACGTCGAGGCCGAGCTGCCCGGTGGGCTGCTCCTGGTCCTGGACGCCGAATCGACCATCCGCTCCTTCCACCCGGACTGGCAGCCGCCGGCCGGCGGCGCCCGGGCCGCCCTGGCCTTCCGCTGCCAGAGCCCGGCGCACGTGGACGCGGTGTACCAGGAGCTGACCGAGGCCGGGTACCAGGGCGAACTCAAGCCCTGGGACGCCTTCTGGGGCCAGCGCTACGCCTCGCTGCGCGACCCGGACGGCAACGGGGTCGACCTGCTCGCGGCGCTCCAGGGCTGACGGCAGGGCCCGCTCCGACGCCCGTCCGAGGCCCGTCCGGGGATCCGGACTACGGCCCGCCCGACAGCAGGTCCGTCACCCGGACCCCCGCCAACTCCCGTACGTCGCGCGACAGGTGAGCCTGGTCGGCGTAGCCCGTCCGGGCCGCCGTGTCGGCGAGCGGGACGCCCGCGCGGGCCAGCCGCAGGGCGCGCTGCAGCCGCAGGATCCGGGCCAGTGTCTTGGGACCGTAGCCGAAGGCGGCCAGTGAGCGGCGGTGCAGCTGCCGGGCGCCGAGCCCGACCGCCTCGGCGGTCGCCGCGACGCTGCGCCCGGCCGCGAGCGCGCCGGCCACCGCCCGTACCAGCGGGTCCTCGGGCCGGGCCGCGGCGGCCAGGTGCAACGCCAGTTCCTCCAGGGCTGCGGCCGGGTCGGGGGCGGCGGCGATCCGCTCGGTCAGCCGGCGCACCTCGGGGCCGGGCAGCAGGTCCGCCAACTCGGCCCGACGGTCGCGTAGTTCGGAGGCCGGTACGCCGAGCAGCAGGGGCCCGGTGCCGGGCCGGAAGCGGACGCCGGCCCACGGGCCGGGCAGTTCGGGGCCGGGCCGGAACGCCCGGGTGTCCGGTCCGGCGACCAGCAGTCGGCCCTCGGTCCAGAGCAGGTCCATGCAGCCGTCCGGCAGCACCAGGCCACCGCCGCCGGCGCCCACGCTCGGGCCCTTCGTCCACAGCACCGCCCCGGGCAGCCTGGACGCGCGTTCCGCGTAGTCGGTGGGCATGTTCGAAGGCTACGCGCGCCGCACCGGCACCGCGTTCCGGAACGCCCGAAGGCCCCGACCGGCGAACCGGTCGGGGCCTTCGGGGTGCCTGAGGCCCAAGGGCGGGACGGTCAGGCCGCCACCTCGGCGACCGCCGCCTCGGCCGCGGCACCTTCCGAAGCCTCAACGCCCTCCGGAGCCTCGGTGCCCTCCGCAGCCGCCGGCCCCGCCCCGCCCGCCGGCCCGCCGCGCATCAGCACCAGGGTGAGCGCCGCCGCGACCAGGGCCGCGATCCCGCCGACCGTGAAGGTGGTGGAGGTGGCGGTGTTGAAGGCCTCCCGGGCGACCCGGGCCAGGGCGCCGTCGCCGCTGTCGGCGGAGAGGGCGAGGGCGTCGGTGATGCCGTGCCGGGCCGCGGCGGGGGCGGCGGCGGGCATGGCGCCGGTGTAGGTGCTGGAGAGCACGGTGCCGAGGATGGCCACGCCCAGGGCGGCTCCGGACTGCTGGATGGTGTCGTTGAGCGCGGAGCCGACACCGGCGTGCTCGCCGGGGATGGCCCCCATCAGCGCGTTGGCGGCGGCCGGCATGCCGAGGCCGGAGCCGACGCCGAGGACCAGCATGGCGAGGGCGACCTTGGGGAAGCCGTCGCCGACCGAGAGGGTGGCCAGCAGGCCGAAGCCGCCCGCGATGACCACCATGCCGATCGAGGTCACCACCCGCGCGGGGACCTTCTTGCCGATCGCGGCGCCGATCACGTTGAAGGCGAGCGAGGCGACAGCCAGCGGGATGAAGGCCAGACCGGTGTCGGTGGGCGAGAACTCCAGCACGAACTGCAGGTACTGGGTGAGCACCAGCATCAGGCCGCCGGTGGCGAAGGTGAGCAGGACGAGGGAGAAGCTGGCGCCGGTGAAGACCCGGTTGCGGAACAGCTTGAGCGGGACCATCGGCGAATCGGTGCGGACCTGGCGGATGCCGAAGCCGACCAGTGCGGCGATCGCGACGGCCAGCGGGCCGAGGGTGTTGACGTGGGCGAAGCCGTCCTTCGGGAGGACGATGATCGACCAGACCAGCGCCGTCATGCCGACCATCGAGAGCACCATGCCGGGCAGGTCGGTCCTGCGCCAGGGGCCCTTGGACTCGGGCATCAGGACGATCGCCGCGACGACGGCCACCGCCGCCACCGGCACGTTGAGCAGGAACACCGCGCCCCACCAGAAGTGGGCGATCAGCACGCCGCCCAGCACCGGGCCGCCGACCAGGCCGATCATGGCCACCGCGGTCCAGGCGGCGATCGCCTTGGGCCGCTCCGCGTCGTCGAAGACGGTGATCAGGATGGAGAGCGTGCTCGGCATCACGAGGGCCCCGCCGACGCCCATCAGCACCCGGCCGGCGATCAGTTCACCGGGGCTGGAGGCGACGGAGGCGACCAGGGAGGCGGCGCCGAACAGCACCAGTCCGATGATCATCACTTTTCGTCGCCCGAACCGGTCGGACAGGCTGCCCGAGGTCAGCAGTAGGCCGGCGAAGACCAGGATGTACGAATCGATGATCCACTGGATGTCCTGCGCCCCGGCCCCGAGGTCCTCCGCGATCGGCGGGATGGACACCGTGAGCACCATGTTGTCGATCACCAGCACCAGGCTGCTGAGGCAGAGCACGACCAGGATGAGCCAGCGACGCGGGTGACGATCCACCGCGTTCCCCCTTCGGTTCGGCGCGTCGGCCGCAGCCCTGCGCACGTCCTCGCGTCGGCGGCAGCCGCGCGGAAGTCCCCGTGGCGCACACCGTCCGCCGTCCCCGACCGAACGGTGTGCGCTACGCCGAACACTGTACGGAGACCGAACACTGTGCGCAAGGCCGTACGCTGTGCGCCCACCGCACAGCGTTCGCAGGACCGTACGGTGTTCGGCGCCGGGGCCTATGCTGGACGGACCGCACCCGACCAGGGGGCACGTGGAATGGAGGGCCTGATGACGGCCACGTCGGAGGACACCGCACCGGAGCACCGGACCGAAGCCCAGCCCGGCCTCGCCTCGCCGTGGAACCGCCCGCAGAAGCGGCGCACCCAGCCGGCCCTCAGCCGCGAGCAGATCGTCGCCGAGGCCTTCGCCCTGCTGGATTCCGACGGCATCGAGGCGCTGAGCATGCGCAAGCTCGGCGCCCGGCTCAACGCCGGCGCGACCTCCCTCTACACCCACGTCGCCAACAAGGAGGAGCTGCTCGCCCTGGTCGTCGACCAGGTCTTCGGCGAACTCCCGCTGCCCCGGGCCACCGGCGCCGAGGACCCCGAGGTCTGGCGCGCGACCGTCGTCGAGAGCTGCGAGGCCATGCGCGCGACCATCACGCGCCACCCGTGGATGGTCTCGGTGATCGGCGACGTCGGAATGATCTACCTCGGCCCCAACTGGATGCGGCTCTCCGAGGCCCTGCTCGCCGTGGCGGAGACGGCCGGCTTCGAGTTCGCCGAGGCCAACGACATGATGAGCGTGGCCATGGGCTACACCATCGGCACCGCCTGCGTGGAGGCCGCCTGGCTGAGCGCCCTGACCAGGAGCGGCCAGAGCGAGCAGGAGTTCATGAAGCAGATGATGCCCGCCGTCGTCGAGGCCACCAAGGACCATCCGCGACTGCACCGGCTGTACACCACCCAGGTGCCGGACGAGATCGACGAGGGCCGGGACAGCAACTTCCTCCGCGGCCTCACCATGATCCTGGACGGCGTCGAGGCGCGGCGGTCCAGGACCTGAGCCCGCGCCGCCGCACCCCGTCGGCAGGTCGTCAACTCCCGCTCAGCGCCTGGACCTCGGCGTAGCCGGGCAGCGGACCGACCGGCCCGCCCGAGGCCACCGCGGCGGCCGTCGCCACCGCCGCCGCCAGCGCCGCGCGGTACAGCAGCCCGCCCGTGCTGACCCGGGCCACCCCGAGCCCGGCCAGCTCGGCGAGGCTCGGACCGGTCGGCGTCCAGAGGACGTTGAGCGGGACGGACAGCCGTCCGACCAGCTCGGCGATCACCGCCGGCTCGCTCAGCCCGGGCACGAACACGCCGTCCGCGCCCGCCCGTCGGTACGCGTCCAGCCGTCGTACGGTCTCCGGCTCCGGCTCGTCGTGGCCGCACCAGTAGGTGTCGGTGCGGGCGTTCACGAACAGCTCCGGCACGGCGGCCTTCACCGCGGCGACCTTGGCCGCATGGAGCTCGACCGGCGCCAGGGTGCCGTCCGGCCGGCCGTCCTCCAGGTTGATGCCGACCGCTCCGAAGCCCGCCAACTCCACGGCCAGCGCGGCCACTTCGGCCGGGTCGTCACTGAATCCGGACTCCACGTCGACGCTCAGCAGGTAGTCGTCGCGGCCCAGCCGGCGGGCCAGCCGGACGGTCTCCGCGCGGGTGGCGGCGGCACCGTCGGGCAGTCCGGCAGCGGCCGCCACGCCCAGGCTGGTGGTGCCGATCGCGGGGTGGCCGGCGGCGGCCAGGGCGGCGGCCGAGGCATGGTCCCAGGCGTTCGGGAGCAGCAGCGGGCGGCCCGGGCGGTGGTGCAGGGCCGCGAAGGCGGTCATCGGGTCGGAGGTGGTCATCGGGTCTGCTCCTCGGTCGTGGTGACGGGTCCGGCCGGAGCGGCTCCGACCGGGCCGATGGGGCCCAGCGAGTCCGCGTAGTAGGCGGCGGCCTCGGCGAGGTGACGGACGATCCGCCGGATGCTCCAGCCCGTCCCCGGCGAGTCGTCGAGCTGCCGCTCCGGCAGCGCGGCGACCCGGTGGGCCCAGATCGCGCCGAGCCGGGTGAGCCGGCTGCGGGCCTCGTCCAGGTCGGCGGCGGTGAACGGCGCCAGGTCGGCCGGGGTGGTGACCAGGGAGGCGTGCCAGTGGTCGGGCGCGGTCGGTTCGCCGGCCAGCCGGGCCTCCACCTCGGCCAGGTGGTCGAGCAGGTGGTCGGCGACCCGGCGCACCACCTTGTGCGGGGTGTACGTCCGGCCGTCGGCGTTGACCACCGGTCGGCCGTCCCAGGCCGTCCAGGTGTCCGCCAGGGCGAGCACGTGCCGGACCGCCGCCGGGATCAGCTCGGCCGGGTCGGCCGGGCCGGGCTGCTCCCCGGCGGGCGGCACCGAGCCGTCCGCCGGGTCGGAGGCGCCGAACAGGATGCCCTCGGCGATCACCAGGGCGTGCGCGCGGCCCGGGCAGAGCCGGGGCTCGGCACCGAAGGCCAGCGGCTCCCGGCCGGGCTCCCGGGCGGCGTCCAGGTCGAGCAGCACCTGCGCCCCGGCCGGCACGGCGACCCCGCCGACCACGGTCGCCCGCGCGGCGAACCGGCGCATCGCCCGGACCGGCGGGTCCTCCCGCAGCACCGCGGCCAGGTCCGGTACCCCGCCGCCGCGCCGGGCGTGCTCGACCAGGGCCGCGGTGGCCTCGCAGGCCTGCACCAGCAGGCCGATCCGGTTCGCCGCCGTCTCCGCGTCGGCGTCGCCCATCGCGGGCAGCAGCCGGGCCACCGCCGCGTCCGCCTCCGAGCCGTCCGGCGCCGGGTCGTTCGTCTCCGAGTCGTCCGCCTCCGAGCCGTCCGCCGCCGAGCCGTCCGGCGCCGGGTCGAAGTACACCCGGGCGACCGCCTTCACGTCCCGCGCGACGGCCTCCGGCCCGGCCAGCCCCAGCGCCGTCGCCAGCACCCGCACCACCCGCAGCCGTACGTCCGGTTCGTAGCCGCCCGCGGCCAGGATCCGCAGCCGGCCCGGGTCCAGCCGGGCCAGGTCGGCGAGGACGAGCGCCCGGCGGCGGGCGTGCGGCTCGCCCGCGCTGAACCGGGCGACGGTGGACCGCAGCCAGGCCACCGTGCCGTACCGGCCGGGCGTCGCGGGCGGCGGGACCAGCGCCGGGTCGGCCAGGGCCGCGGTCACGTCCTCGTAGCGGGCGAAGATCACTTCGTTCATGCCGTCATCGTGGCCCCGAGTCGTTTCGGCCCCGGCCGAACCGTGCCGGGCCGACCATGGAGGCATGCCCGACCACGAACGCACGCCGGTGGACCACCGCGGCTCCCCGCTCGCCGCCCTCGCCGCGCTGCTCGCCGACCCCACCCGCGCCGCCTTCTGCTCCACCCTGCTGGACGGCCGCGCCTGGACGGCGGGCGAGCTGGCCCGGGCGGCCGGGGTCGCGCCGTCCACGGCCAGCGAGCACCTGTCCCGGCTGATCGCGGGCGGCCTGCTGAGCGAGGAACGCCAGGGGCGGCACCGGTACGTCCGGCTGGCCTCGCCCGCCGTCGCGACCCTGATCGAGGACCTCACCGTCTTCGCCGAGACCGGCCCGGAGCCCGCCGGGGGTACGGCCGACGGGAGTCCCGGCGAGCCCGCCCGCCGGACCGGACCGGCACCCCGCACCCTCCGCGAGGCCACCCGGCAGAGCGCCGAGGCCCGCGCCCGCACCTGCTACGACCACCTGGCCGGGCGCCTCGGCGTGGCCGTCGCCGAGGCCCTGATCGACCGCGGCCTGGTCAGCGACCGCGCCGGGCTCGCCGTCACCGAGCGCGGCCACGCCTGGCTGGCCGCCCAGCGGATCGACCTGCCGGCCCGGGCCGGCCGCCCGGGCGGGCGCCCGGTGGTGCGCAGCTGCCTGGACTGGACGGAGCGCCGCAGCCACCTGGGCGGCGCGCTCGGCGCGGCGCTCTGCCGCACCGCGCTGGACCGCGCCTGGGTCGAGCGGATCGGCTCCGGCCGGGCCCTGCGGGTCACCCCGGACGGCGGCCGGGCGCTGCGCGAGCTGCTCGGCGTCGAGGTGTGAGCCGAGGTGTGAGCCGAGGTGTGGGGGGCCGCCCGCTCACCCCATCGACTTCGCCCCGTCCAGCGACTCCCGGATGATGTCCGCGTGCCCGGCGTGCTGCGCGGTCTCCGCGATCAGGTGCAGCAGCACCCGCCGGGCCGACCAGCTCGCCCCCGGCTCGAACCAGGGCGCCGACGGCAGCGGGTGGCCGTGGTCGAGGTCGGGCAGGCTCCGGACCAGCTCGTCCGTGCCGCGCGCCACCGCCTCGTACCCGGCGAGCAGCCCGGCCAGGCTCTCGCCCTCGGCCATCCGGAACTGCGCCGCCCACTCGTCGCCGCCCCCGGCACCGGAGCCACCGTGCCCACCGGAGCCGCCGTCCCCACCGCGCATCGCCTCCGCCCCGCCGGTGATGAACCGCGCCCAGCGCGCCTCCACCGCCGCCACGTGCTTGATCAGGCCGCCCAGGCAGAGCTCGCTGGCGGTGGTGCGCCGCGCCGCCTCCTCGTCGGTGAGGTCCCGGGCGGTGCGGCGCAGCAGGCCGCGGTGCTTGTCCAGGGTCTCGACGAGGTCCTCGCGCTCGCCCATCAGACGTCCACCGTCGGCGGCTGGTCCCCCACCGTGCGGCCCAGGTCGATCAGCCCGAAGGCCGCACCCTGCTGGTCGCCGACCGCTGCGAACCGCCCGAACGGGCTGTCCATCGGGCCGAAGTACACCTTGCCGCCGCGCGCCGTCAGCCGTCCGATCGCGGCGTCGGTGTCGTCCACGGCGAAGTAGACGCTCACGTACGAGGGCGCCTCGGGCGGCAGGAAGTCGCCCTCCGCGCCCATCCGGCCCAGCACCGGCCGGCCGCCGACCAGGAACATCCGGTAGTCGAACTGCTCGGAGTCCATCTTCCGCACGCCGTACGGGAAGACGGCCGGGAAGAAGGCGTCGGCCTTCCCGGGCTCGCGGGTGACGAGCTCGGCCCAGGCGTACGCGCCGGGCGCGTCCTGCTTCTCGAAGCCCTCGTGGGTGCCGCCCTGCCAGACCCCGAACACGACCCCGCCCGGGTCCTTGGCGATCACCATGGTGCCGAAGTCGCCGACCTGCATCGGCCCCATCACCACCTCGCCGCCGTTGGTGCGGATCCGCTCGGCGGTGGCGGCGGCGTCCGGCGAGGCGAGGTACAGGCACCAGGCGGACTGCGCCTGCTGGCCGGGCATCGGCGGCACGATCGCGGCCACCGCCTTGCCGTCCGAATAGGCCTGGGTGTAGTTGCCGTACTCCGACGAGCTCTCGCCGAAGGTCCAGCCGAGGACGTCCCCGTAGAAGGCCTTGGCGCCCTCCAGGTCGGTGAACATCGCGTCGGCCCAGCAGGGTGTGCCCTCAGGTAGCACTGCCATCTCTCAGCCCTCGTGTACGACGGTGCGGGCGCGCGCCGGAAGGCGCGCACGGCCCCCGACTCGCCAGCCTAGCCACGACGCGGCGCACCCGCGCGGGCTGGCCGCGCG
>NZ_JBHWIV010000121.1:0-20887 GCF_042731675.1 Kitasatospora sp. NPDC059827
CCCCAGCCCATTCCCCCATCGCCACAGAAACGAGTCTGGCCCCACCGCTCACGCGGTGGGGCCAGAACCCAACATCTTCATCAGCGTTCTAGGGCGTGCGGCCCTGGGAGTGTCCTGTGGTTCAGGACGTTCGATCCGGCCTTGTCCGGGCAGGCGTAGCGTTGAAGCAGTTGCTCCGGTGGCCCCCGGCCCGGTTCGGTCGGCGGCGGCCGGACGCGCCGGTGTGCGCGGAGGCCGCGAGGAGGCCGCGATGATCGTCGATGCGGTGCTGGGGGCTCTTGGGGGGCTGGCCGGGCTGGGGGCGATCTGGGCGGGGCTGAGCATCCGGGTGGTCCAGCAGTTCCAGAAGGGCGTGGTGTTCCGCTTCGGCAAGGTGCGCGCCGAGGTCCGCGAACCGGGGCTGGTCGCGCTGATGCCGATCGCGGACCGGCTGCGCCGGGTGAACGTGCAGATCGTGACGATGCCGATTCCGGCGCAGGAGGGCATCACCCGGGACAACGTGACCGTGCGGGTGGACGCGGTCGTCTACTACCGGGTCGAGGACCCGGTCAAGGCGACGGTCAACGTGCAGGACTACAACTTCGCGATCTCCCAGGTCGCGCAGACCTCGCTGCGGTCGATCATCGGCAAGAGCGAGCTGGACGACCTGCTGGCCAACCGCGAACCGATCAACCAGGGGCTGGAGTTGATGATCGACAGCCCGGCGCTGGGCTGGGGCATCCAGATCGACCGGGTGGAGATCAAGGACGTCGCCCTGCCGGAGTCGATGAAGCGCTCGATCGCGCGCCAGGCGGAGGCCGAGCGGGAGCGGCGGGCGCGGATCATCACGGCGGACGGCGAGTTCCAGGCCTCGGCCCGGCTGTCGGAGGCGGCGGCGGTGATGAGCGCGACCCCGGCGGCGCTCCAACTGCGGTTGCTGCAGACCGTGGTGGAGGTGGCGGCGGAGAAGAACTCGACGCTGGTGCTGCCGTTCCCGGTGGAGCTGCTGCGCTTCCTGGACAGTGCGACGGAGTCGCAGCAGCGGGACCTCCTGGCGGCCGCCGCGGTCGCCGCCGCCGCGAAGTCCGCGGAGCAGGCGGTGGAGCGCGGGGAGGTGCCGGAGGAGAAGCGCCCGCACGAGCGGCCCCGGCACGAACTGCCGCCGTTGGAGAAGCTGTTGAACGCGTCGCCGCTGGACGGGTCGGACCTGGACGGATCGGAGCTGGACGGTACGGCCCCGGAGGCCGTCGGCCCGGCGGCCGGTTCGGCGGAGCGCGGGGCGGAGGAGCGCGCCGAGCCCGGGGCGGCGTCCTGAGCGCGGTCAGGCCCGCCCGGGCCCGGTGGCGTGGGTCACCCGGTCGGACCAGGATGGACGAGGGGCTGGAAGCCAGGCCAGGAGGCGGACCATGACCATCGCCAGCGACATCATGCACCCGGGGGCGGAGTGCATCCGCGAGCACGAGACGCTCGCCGCCGCCGCCCGGATCATGCGGGAACGACACGTGGGCGCGCTGCCCATCTGCGGGGAGAACGACCGGCTGCTGGGCATCGTGACGGACCGCGACATCGTGCTGCGCTGCGTCGCGGAGGGGCGCGACCCGTCCGAGGTGACGGCGGGTGAACTGGCGCTCGGCCGGCCGATGACGGTGGAGGCGGACGAGGACTGCGAGCAGGTGCTGCGGGTGATGGAGCAGTACCAGGTGCGCCGCCTGCCGGTGATCAACCACCCGGAGCACAAGCTGGTCGGCATGATCAGCGAGGCCGACATCGCCCGCGGGCTGCCGCAGGCCCGGCTCGCGGAGTTCGTGTCGGCGGTCTGCGCCGAGGTGGCGCCGAAGAAGGAGGCGCTGCAGGGCTGACCCGGGCGGAACCGGCCTCGGGTGCCGTCGGCCCACCGCGCGGACCGGGCTCGCCCGGGCGGCGGGTTCCTCGGCGCGTCGTCAGCCGCTCGCCAGGGTGTCGAGGTGGCGGCGCAGCACCGCGCGCAGTTCGTCCGGGCCGACCAGGTCGGGGTGCTGGACGGCTTGCAGGGTGAGGCCGTCCAGCAGGGCGGAGAGCCGGCGGGTCTCCAGGTCGAGGTCGAGGCCGGGGAGCAGCGCGCCGGAGCGCTGGGTCTCGACCAGGACGCGCCGCACCAGTTCGTCCAGGCCGGACTGCAACTCGGCGGCGCGGGGGCGTAGTTCGGGCCGGGTGCGGGCGGCGGTGACGAACGAGAGCCAGAGGGCGGACTCCTCCCGGCGCCGGGCGTCCAGCGGGAGGGTCTCGGCGAGCAGTCGGGCGGTCTGCTCGCGTCGGTCGGTGCCGGGGGTGGGTTCCGGGTCGAGTAGGGCGCGGGCGTGGGTGCGGATGCGGGCGTCGATCCGGCGGGCTAGTTCCTGCATCGCGAAGAGCATCAGCTCGGAGCTGCCGGCGACGTAGTGGCGGACCGAGCCGATGGCGAGCCCGGCCTCCTCGGCGACGTTGCGCAGTGAGGCGTGCTCCAGGCCCTCCCGGGCGGCGACGCGCAGGACGGCGTCGGCGACGGCCTGGCGGCGTTCGACGGGGTCGACGATCTTCGGCATGTTGCCGTTATAGCACGGGCGAGCTAAATTGCCGTCGGGGCTGATTTAGCACGGCCGAGCTATAAAAATCGGGGAGTGGGGCAGGGGATGGGCAACTGGGTGTACGTGGCACTGATCGTGGTCGTGGTGGCCGTGGTGGTGGTCCGGCGGCTGCGCGGTGAACCGCTCAACGCGCGGGACCTCTTCGCGCCGCCGGCGGTGCTCACCGTGCTCGGGTTGTGGGCGCTGTCGCAGCGGCACGGCCTCGGGGCGGGCGACTACGTCTGGATCGGCGCCGGTGCGGCGCTCGGTGTCGCCCTCGGCGCGCTGCGCGGCGCCACCATCCGGGTGTACGAGCGGGAGGGTGTGCTGTGGCAGCGCTACACCGGGCGGACCTTCCTGGTGGCCGTGGTCTCGCTCGCCGCGATGGCGGGCTTCGCGCTGCTCGCGGAGCACAACGGCCTGGCGGCGGATGCCCGTCCGGTCCAACTCTCCATCGGCGTGGGCTTCCTGGGGGAGGCGCTGGTGGTCGGCTACCGCGGGCTCGCCTCCGGGGCCCCGTTCGCGCCCGAGAAGCGGGGCGCGAGGCCGCCGCTCGGGCCGGATCGATTCGGGCGGTAACTTTGGTTGTCATCGACCCTATCGGTAACTGTGGTTGTCACCATGACTGCTGTGGAGATCACCACCGAGGAGCAGGCCGAACTGGCGAAGGCCCTCCTCGACGCGCTCAATCCCGTCGCCGCCGCCGTGCGAGCCCGGGCGACCGGGCTGCCCGAGGAGCGGATGTGGCACGCCGATCCGGCCGAGATCGCCCTCTCCGTGCTGTCCGCCTGGAAGGTGGTGGACGGTGAGGTCAAGCGACTTGCCGCGACCGCGGCCGCCACCGCCGGCTCCTACGGCGCCAGCTACGAGCAGCTGGGCGCCGCCTGGGGCATCACCCGGCAGGGCGCCCGGAAGAAGTGGCCGGAGGCCGTCGGCCGTCCGGCGGCCCGGCCCGGCTCGCTCGAACTGTTCGGCGGAACATTCGATCTGGCCGCGGACCGGGCCTCCGGCGGCTGGCACTGGACGGCTGTCGGCGCCGACGGGGTGAGCGGCGAGGCGGCCGCCGGCCACCCGACCCGGGAGGAGGCCGCCGCTCACGCCGGAGCCTTCCTCGCCGAGCACGCCTAGCTCACTCCGAAGACTGCTCCCGTGCGGCCCGCAGCTCCCGGGCGATCAGCTCCGCCAGGTGCAGGGCCCTTCGCCCGTCGGCGAGTTGGGCGATCTGGGTGCGGCAGCTGAACCCGTCCGCGAGCACCACGGTGTCGGGCCCGGCGGCCCGGACCTCGGGCAGTAGGACGCGTTCGGCGATCGCCCGGGACACCTCGAAGTGCCCCCGTTCGAAGCCGAAGTTGCCTGCCAGCCCGCAGCAGCCGGAGTCCAGTACCCGGTTGTCCAGGCCCAGTCGGGCCTCGACCCGGCGGTCGGCGGCGCTGCCGAGCACCGCGTGCTGGTGGCAGTGGGTCTGGGTGACGGCCTCCAGCCGGACCGGGGGGAGCGGCGCCTCCGGGGCGTACTCGTCGATGAACTCGGCGAAGGTGCGCGTCCGTTGGGAGAGTGGGCGGCCTTCCGCGCCGAGGAGTCGGGGCAGGTCCTCGCGCAGGGTGGCGGTGCAGCTGGGGTCCAGGCCGACCACGGGGGTGTCGGCCGGGAGCCCGGTGGCCGCCAGGGCCGCCAGGCTGCGCCGCAACACCCGGCGGGCGGTGCCGAGTTGGCCGGTGGAGTACCAGGTGAGGCCGCAGCACACCGGCCCGTCGGGCAGTCGGACGTCGAAGCCCAGGTGTTCCAGCACCTCGACGGCCGAGCGCAGCACGTCGGGCTGGAGGTGGTCGGAGAAGGTGTCCGGCCAGAGCAGGACCGGCCGGGCGCCCGCCGGGGCGGGGTGGGTGGCGCGGTGGCGCCGGTACCAGCGGGTGAAGGTCTCGGGCGGGAGGACCGGCAGCACCCGGCGCCGGTCGATCCCGCCGAGCCGTTTGAGCAGGGCGCCGGCCCGGGAGCGGGCCAGCGTGTTGGCGGCCGCGGGCGCCGGCGCGACCATGCGCAGCCACAGCGGCAGCCAGCCCATCGAGTAGTGGGCGAGCGGGCGGGGCCGGCGCCGGTAGTGCTGGTACAGGAACTCGGTCTTGTAGGTCGCCATGTCGACGTGCACCGGGCAGTCGCTCGCGCAGCCCTTGCAGCTCAGGCAGAGGTCCAGGGCCTCCCGCACCTCCGCCGAGCGCCAGCCGTCCGGCACGGCCTCGCCGCGCAGCATCTCGGCCAGCAGCCGGGCCCGGCCCCGGGTGGAGTGGCGCTCCTCGCCGGTGGCCATGTAGCTCGGGCACATCACCCCGGTGGTCGGGTCCACGCACTTGGCGACGCCCACGCAGCGGTGCACCGCCCTGGTGAGGCTGCCGCCGTCCTGCTCGTACGGCAGGGCCAGCGGCAGCGGGCGGCGCGGGGCGGTGACGAAGCGCAGGTCGGCGTCGAGCGGGCGGGGGTCGACCAGGGCGCCCGGGTTGAGCAGGTTCTCCGGGTCCCAGATCCGCTTGAACTCGCCGAACAGGTCGATGACTTCGGGCGGGTACATGCGCGGCAGCAGCTCGGACCGGGCCTGCCCGTCACCGTGCTCGCCGGAGAGCGAACCGCCGTACGAGACCGCCAGGTCGGCCGCCTGCTCCAGGAACTCCCGGAAGACCGGGGCCCCGTGCGGCCGGTCCAGCGGGAAGTCGATCCGCAGGTGCACGCAGCCGTCGCCGAAGTGCCCGTACGGCACGCCGTGCAGGCCGTGCCGGCGCAGCAGCGCGCGCAGGCCGCGCAGGTAGTCGCCGAGCCGCTCGGGCGGGACGGCGGAGTCCTCCCAGCCGGGCCAGGCCTGGCCGCCGCCGGGCAGGCGGGTGACGATCCCGGCGCCGGCCTCCCGGACGGCCCACAGCTGGCGCTGCTCGCTCTGGTCGGTGACCAGGGCGACGGTGGCCGCGGGCTCCCGGCGCACCGCGTCGGCCAGTCGGCGGGCCGCCTGGTAGGCCGCCGGCGCGGTGGCGCCGCCGGTCTCCAGGAACAGCCAGCACCCGCCCGCGGGCAGCCGGTCCAGGGCTGGCGGACGCGGGCCGGCGGCGAGCAGCGCGGCGATCAGGTCGGCGGCCATGCCCTCGGCGGTGAGCGGACCGTACGGCAGCAGCGCGGGGACGGCGTCGGCGGCGGCGCCCTCGTCGGGGTAGCCGGCCACCACGAGGGCGCGGGCCGGCGGGGCCTCGACCAGTCGGACGGTGGCGCCCAGCAGCAGCGCGCAGGTGCCCTCGGTGCCGGTCAGCGCCCGGGCCAGGTCGTGGCCGTGTTCGGGCAGCAGCGCGTCCAGCGGGTAGCCGGAGGTGCGGCGGGGCAGCTGCGGCATGCCCTGCCGGATGACGGCGAGGTTGCGGTCGGTGAACTCCTGGAGTTCGCGGTGCAGTCGGCCGGCCCGGCCGGGCCGGTGCGTCAGCGCCGCGCGCTCGGCGGCGGTGAGCCGCCCGCCGACGGTCAGTTCGGTGCCGTCGGCGAGCAGCAGTTCCAGCCGCTCCACGTTGTCGGCGGTGCGGCCCCAGGCGAGCGAGTGGGAGCCGCAGGAGTCGTTGCCGATCATGCCGCCGAGGGTGCAGCGGCTGTGCGTGGACGGGTCCGGGCCGAAGCGCAGCCCGTACGGCCGGGCGGCGCGCTGGAGGTCGTCCAGCACGGTGCCGGGCTGGACGCGGGCGGTGCGGGCCTCGGCGTCGACCTCCAGCACCGCGCCGAGGTGGCGGCGGAAGTCCAGTACCACCGCGCCCGGGCCGATCGCCTGCCCGCCGACGCTCGTCCCGGCCCCGCGGGCCACCACCGGCACGCCGTACTGCCGGCACAGTGCCAGCGCGGTGCGCACGTCGTCCGGGTCCGCGGGTTTGACCACCCCGAGCGGCAGCTGCCGGTAGTTGGAGGCGTCGTGGCTGTACACCGTGCGCTCGGCGGCGCCGAAACGGACCTCCCCGCGCAGGACGGCGGCCAGTTCACGGGCCAGTTCGGCCCCGGGGACGGCGGACGGACGGCTCACCAGGGCCTCCCAGGAAGTGGACTCCGCCGATGATCGCAGCCGGGCCGCCGCACCGGTACCGGGCACGACGGGGGTACCGCCGACGGGGTGTCGTCCCGAGCGGGTACCGCCGACGGAGTGTCGTCCAGGGGCGTGGCGGCCGCGCGGATCCACGCCGCCGCGCCCGCCCGCCGGGCTACTTGCGGCCGGTGAGGGTGCCGCGGGCGATGTGGGAGAGCTTGGCGACCTCGAAGGCCGGGTAGGCGCCGCCGGCCAGCAGGGAGAACTTGATGCCCTCGCGGCCGGCCGGCTTGCGGTGGCCGGGGGGCTGGAAGCGGTGGTGGTGCTCGGCGGCGCGGTGGAAGAACTGGGGGCGTTCGGCGCGGGTGACGCAGCCGGCGAGGTCGAAGACGAACAGGTAGTGCCGGATCATCCGGACGAACAGGGCGTCGCGGACGGCGTACAGGTGGGGCTGGTCCTCCAGCAGGGCGAAGCTGCGCTCGTACTGCTCGAAGAGGTCGAACACGCTGCTGCCCGGCCCGCCGGCCGGGTGGACGGTCTCCCGGCGGCGCAGCTGGACGCACTCGCGGGCCAGGACGGCGGCCGTGCGGGCGCCGAGCAGCGCCGCGTGCACCACCGGGATCTCCTCGTAGCGGCCGTCGGGGAAGGTGAGCCCGAGGTCCTCCCAGTGGCCGCGGCGGATCAGCCGGTCCCACACCAGCGGGGGCGCGCCGAACAGCTCGGGCCGGTCGAAGGGGGCGAAGGGCTCGGGGCCGGCCTCGGCGAGCAGGGCCTCGGCGCCGCCCGGCCAGTCGCGGTCGTTGTGGCGGCGGGAGTGGCCGAACAGCAGGACGTCGACCGGGCCGGTCTGCCGGAGCCGGTCGGCGAGCGCCTGGAGGGCGTCCCGGGGCAGCAGGTGGTCGGCGTCGAGGAACAGCAGGTGCTCGCCGGTGGCCCGCGCCGCACCCGCGTTCCGGCTCACCCCGACCCCGACGGCCGCGTTCAGGAGCAGCACCGACACCCGGGGGTCCCGGGCCGCGTAGGCGTCGGCGAGCCCGCCCGCGGTCTCGGGGGAGCGGTCGGCGACCACGATCACCTCGACGTCGGCCAGGGTCTGGGCGAGCAGCGAGTCCAGGCAGTCGGCGAGCTGTCCGTGCTGGTCGTAGGCGGTGAGCACGACGCTGATCAGGGGTGAGGGCATGACGCCGGAGCGTAAGAGGGCGCGCGAACCGTGGCAAAGGGCTGACGGTGCGTAATTACGAGCAATCAGTGGCAAATCGTACGAGCGTACGCCATATCTTCACGCCGCCTTCCGGACGCGTCCACGCCAGGTGGGGCGCGCCGGGCCGGACACGCGCCGGGCCCGCGACGCGGGGTGCGTCGCGGGCCCGGGACGGGTGCGCGGGAGGGCCGGAGCCGGGCGGCTCAGTACCAGTGGTGGCTCTGCCAGAACGCCCAGGCGCCGCACGGGCTGCCGTAGCGGGAGTTCATGTAGTCCAGACCCCACTTGATCTGGGTGGCCGGGTTGGTCTTCCAGTCCGAGCCGGCCGAGGCCATCTTGGTGCCCGGCAGCGCCTGGACCAGGCCGTAGGCGCCGGAGGAGGCGTTGACGGCCATCGGGTTCCAGCTGCTCTCGCGGGCCACGATGTTGCTGAAGCACTGCAGCTGGCCGGCGGGCACGATCTGGGCGGCGATCTGCTGCGGGGTGCCGGTCGGGGCGGCGAGGCTCTGGCGCTGCTGCGAGCGGGAGGCGGCGGCGTCGGCCTGGGCCTTGGCGTCCGCCTGGGCCTTCGCGTCGGCCGCGGCCTGGGCCTTGGCGTCGGCCTGGGCCTTGGCGTCCGCCTCGGCCTTCGTCTGGGCGTCCTGGGCCGCCTGGGCGTCCTGGGTGGCCTGCTGGGCAGCGGCAGCGGTGTCGGCCTGCGCCTGGTCGGCCACCGGCTTGCCGTCCACCGAGACGGCGGCCGCGGGGGCGGCGGCCTCGGCGGTGTTCCCGGCCTGCGGGATGGCGAGCGCGGCGGTGGCGGCGCTCGCGACCACGAGGGTGGCGATGCCGGTGATCAGGGAGTTGCGGCGGGCATGACTGAGCTGCATGGAGCGGGCGGTCCTTTTCCGTCGGGGGCCGTGCCGGGGCACTGGGCGCGGGGCATCGCACGGGCTCCGGGTGAGCGGGGCCCGCGCGGCCGTCCGGGACGGCCGTGGCGCCCCGGCCGAGAGCGGCGGGGCGGGCGGGCTGCGCACGGCGGACGGGGCCGGCCGGCGCTGCCTGGCGACGGGCCATTCTTGGCAGGGCCGGGGACGGGTGGCAAAAGGGTTCGCTACTACGACCAGTAGTGGCCGAGCGGGCGCTTGCGGCCCGGCGTGCTGGTGTGTTTGTGGTGCTTTGTCCGGTTTTGATGTTCGAGGGTCGAGGGTGGGAGGCGCCGACGGAAGGTGGGGCCGGAAGGCTCCATGGCCTGGGTTCTTCGGGGCGGGCCCGGTGCCCGGGCGGGCGGCCCGGGCGTGACGGTCGGTGTCGGGGGCGGTACGGGCGGAGTGCGACAACTATCCAGGACCGTAGATGCGAAACCCCCTGTGGGCGGGCTCACACGTCCGCGGTGCCGACATCGACGCAGCGTGACCGGCCGGTCGCCGGTCGCCGGTCGCCCCGTCCGGGCATGGAACGGCACCGGGCCCGGGAGCCTCCGCAACGGCTCCCGGGCCCGGCGTTCCCGCGCGGGGGCGGACGGGTTCAGGACCCCGCCGCCACCGCCGCCCGCCGGCGCCGGCCCACCACGGCCGAGGCGCCGAGCACGATCGCCGCGGCCACCAGCGACAGGTACATCTGCTTGCGTCCGTCGGGGTCGGTGAACATGTACACCACGACGAAGCCGATCATGCCGATGGCCACCCAGGTGAGATAGGGGTACAGCCACATCCGGACGGTGTGCCGCTCGGGCATCTCACGCTCGATGATCTTGCGCATCCGCAGCTGGGTCGCGCAGATCACCAGCCAGACGAAGAGCGCGATCGCACCGGAGGAGTTCAGCAGGAAGGCGAACACGGTGTTCGGCGAGGTGTAGTTGAAGAAGACCGCGATGAAGCCGAAGACCACCGAGGAGAGGATGGCCACCATCGGCACGCCGCGCGAGTTCACCGTCGCGAAGACCTTCGGGGCGTCGCCGCGCCGGCCGAGCGAGAAGGCCATCCGGGAGGCGGTGTACATCCCGGAGTTGAGGCAGGAGAGCACCGCCGTCAGCACGATCACGTCCATCACCTGGCCCGCGTGCGGGATGCCCACGTGGTCGAGCACCGCCACGTAGGGGCTGTCCTTCACCGCGGCGGAGTCCCACGGCAGCAGGGTCACCACCAGCAGGATCGAGCCCAGGTAGAAGATCCCGATCCGCCAGATCACGCTGTTGGTGGCCTTGCTGACCGCCTTCTCCGGGTCCTCCGACTCGCCGGCCGCCAGGGTGACGATCTCGCTGCCCATGAAGGCGAAGACGACCGTGAGCATCCCGGTGAACACCGCGCCCACGCCGTGCGGCAGGAAGCCGCCGTGGCCGGTCAGGTTGCTGGCGCCGACCGCGTGGGTGTCCGGCAGCACGCCGAAGACGGCGAGGGCGCCGATCACCAGGAACGCGGCGATCGCCACCACCTTGATCCCGGCGAACCAGAACTCGAACTCGCCGTAGGAGGCGACCGAGAACAGGTTGGTGGAGGTCAGCACCGCCATCACGATCAGGGCCCAGCCCCACTGCGGCACGCCCGGCACCCAGTGGTTGAGGATCTTGGCGCCGGCCGTCGCCTCGACGGCGAGCACCACGACCCAGAAGAACCAGTACAGCCAGCCGATGGTGAAGCCGGCCCAGCGGCCCAGCGCGCGGTCCGCGTACGCCGAGAACGAGCCGCTCTGCGGGTCGGCCGCCGCCATCTCGCCGAGCATCCGCATCACCAGCACCACCAGCACGCCGGCCAGGGTGTAGGAGAGGAGGATGCCGGGACCGGTGGAGGCGATGCCCGCACCGGAGCCGACGAACAGGCCGGCGCCGATCACGCCGCCGATCGCGATCATCGACAGGTGCCGGTTCTTGAGCCCGGCCTTCAGGTGGCCGTCGCCGCCGTGTCCGACCGGGCCGAGCTGGTGGGGGACCTGGGTGGTGTCCGCCGCCTGCTTGGTGGTGTCCGCACTCATGGAGGGTGCCTTCTGCCTTTCCGGCGCGGCATGACCCTCGGCTCGTCGTGCCGGAGGGTGGGGGACAGACCCGCGCATTGCGGTGCAACCTAACTTCTACGCCCGGGTATCGGAACAGCTGAGAGATAACTGTTCGCTCACCGGACACAAAAGGCCAGGTCAGAGTGGGTGGAGAAGTGGCGGGAAAGGCTCAAATCTGACGCAGCGTCATGCTGGCGGGAACCCGCCAGGGCCCTGCCGGAGCAAGTGGCCGATCCGGCCGAACGCGCGCACAGTGGGAACCATGCAGACCACCTGGAAGGGGACGATCAGCTTCGGACTGGTCAGCATCCCCGTCCACCTCTACTCCGCGACCCAGGAGCACGACGTCCCGCTGCACCAGGTGCACGCCAAGGACGGTGGCCGGGTGCGGATGAAGCGGTACTGCGAACGCGAGGAGAAGGAAGTCCCGTACGCGGAGATCGCCAAGGGGTACGAGTCGCCCGACGGCCGGACGGTCACGCTCAGCGACGACGACCTCGCCGACCTGCCGCTGCCCAGCAAGAAGATCATCGACGTGCTGGCCTTCGTGGACGCCACCGAGATCGACCCGCTGATGTTCTCCAAGGCCTACTACGTGGGCGTCGCCGACAAGGCCGCCGCCAAGCCGTACGCCCTGCTGCGCGACGCGCTGGTGGAGTCGGGGCAGATCGCCGTCACCAAGATCGCGCTGCGCACCCGGGAGTCGCCCGCGGTGCTGCGGGTGCACGACGGGACGCTGGTGCTCCAGACCTGCATCTGGCCCGACGAGGTCCGCCCGGCGGCCGGGATCGCGCCCGAGGAGGACGTCGCGGTGCGGCCGCAGGAGCTCAAGATGGCGCGGTCGCTGATGGACACCCTCTCCGAGGACTTCGACCTCTCCCAGCTCCACGACGACTACCAGCAGGCACTCCAGCAGGTGATCACCGCCCGGCTGGAAGGCGTCGAGCTCCCGCACGAGGAGGAGCCCGGCGAGGCGCCGGACAACGTGATCGACCTGATGGAGGCGCTGCGCAGCAGCCTCCGGCAGGCCAAGGGCGGCCGGGCGCCGGCCACCCCGGCCGCGGAGGAGCCGGCCGCCGAGGAGCCGGCGCCGCGCAAGCGCGCCGCCGCGAAGAAGGCCGCCACCACGAAGAAGACCGCCGCCGCCGGAAAGGCCGCGGGCACCGGGAAGGCCGCCCCGGCGAAGAAGACCACCACCCGCAAGTCCTCGGCTCCGCGCAAGGCCTCCTGACCGCGCGGGCCGCCCCCTCCCCCTCACCCAGCACCGGAGGCGATCCCGAATGGACCTGCTCAGCTACAAGGAACTCGAAAACGGGCCGGAGGCCCCGAAGGACCCGAGCCTGGGCCACCGGGCCTGGCGCTGGCTGCTCAGCCTTAGCCCCACCGTGGTGACCTTCATGGTCGCGCTCTCGATCGGCCTGCTCATGGTCGAGGTCCAGACGGAGTGGGACCCGATGATCGGGCTGATGGCCTTCTTCTGGCTGCTGACCTTCATCGCGCTGGTCGGCATGGTCGCCCGCTGGGCGACGCCCGGCCGGGGCAGGCACCGGACGGTGGGCTGACCTGACCTGACCGGCCCGAATCCGCACGCGTACGTGCACCCGCACCGGAGCGTCACGGCTCCTGGAGCGATCAGCCGATCCACACCGTGGTGACGTTGCAGAACTCCCGGATGCCGTGCCCGGACAGCTCCCGCCCGAAGCCGGAGCGCTTGACCCCGCCGAAGGGCAGCGCCGGGTGGGAGGCGGTCATGCCGTTGAAGAACACCCCGCCGGCCTGGATGTCGCGGACGAAGCGCTCCTGCTCGCCCTGGTCGGTGGTCCAGACGTTGGAACTGAGCCCGAACGGCGTGTCGTTGGCGAGTGCCACCGCCTCGTCCAGGTCGGCGACCCGGTAGACGGTGGCGACCGGGCCGAAGGTCTCCTCCAGGTGGATCCGCATCGCCGGGGTGATGCCGGTCAGCACGGTCGGCTCGTAGAACCAGCCGGTGTCCCAGCCCATCGGGCGGTTGCCGCCGCACTCGACCCGGGCGCCGTGGGTGCGGGCGTCCTCGACCAGTTCCTCCAGGTCGTCCCGGCCCTGGCGGCTGGCCAGCGGGCCGACGTCGGTGGCCTCGTCCATCGGGTCGCCGATCCGCAGCGCGCGCATCGCCTCGGTGAAGGCGGCGGTGAAGCGGTCGTAGACGTCGGTGTGCACGATGAAGCGCTTGGCGGCGATGCAGGACTGGCCGTTGTTCTGCACCCGGGCCCGGACGGCGGTGGCGACCGCGGCGTCCAGGTCGGCGCTCGGCAGGACCACGAACGGGTCGCTGCCGCCCAGCTCCAGCACCGACTTCTTCACCTCGTCCGCGGCGGCGGCCGCGACCGCCCGCCCGGCCGGCTCGCTGCCGGTGAGGGTGACGGCGGCGACCCGGCGGTCCCGGACCACCCCCTCGACCGCGCCCGAGCCGATCAGCAGGGTCTGGAAGCAGCCCTCGGGGAAGCCGGCCCGCCGGAACAGTTCCTCGAGTGCCAGCGCGGTGCGCGGCACGTTGGAGGCGTGCTTGAGCAGGCCGACGTTGCCCGCCATCAGGGCCGGCGCGGCGAAGCGGATCACCTGCCAGAACGGGAAGTTCCACGGCATCACGGCGAGCACCGGGCCGAGCGGGCGGTAGCGGACGTACGCCCGGGAGGCGCCGCTGTCGGCCACGTCGGCGGGAGCCGGGTGCTCGTCGGCGAGCAGCGCCTCGGCGTGGTCGGCGTACCAGCGCATCGCCTTGGCGCACTTGGCGGCCTCGGCCCGGGCGGCGGCGAGCGGCTTGCCCATCTCCTCGGTCATGGTGCGGGCCAGCGCGTCCTGGTCCCGGTCCAGCAGGTCGGCCGCGCGGTGCATCAGTTCGGCGCGGACGGTGAACGGGGTGCCGCGGTAGCCGTGGAAGGCGGCTTCGGCGCGGGCCAGCCGCCGCTCGATCCCGGCCGCGTCGAGCGCTTCGAAGGTCTGGACGATCTCGCCGGTCGCGGGGTTGACGCTGGCGATGGGCATGCGGGGCTCCCAGTGGGGGGTCGGGTCCGGTGCTCTGCCCTCACACCCTCCCCGACGCCCCGCCCCGGGGGTGCCACCGCCGCCCGGCGTGTCCCGCCGGGCGGCGGCGGGCGTCACTCGGGCAGCGACTCCACCCGGGCGGCCGCCTCCCGGGCCCGGGCTCCGGCCCTGGTCCGGGCCGCGGTCACCTGCCGCAGGGGGAAGCGGTTCAGGTACTCGGCCTCCAGCTGGCCGGTCCGCAGGGTGTGCCGTTTCAGCGCCTCCTCCGAGCCGTACAGGAAGGTCTCGTGGCGGGTGCGGTGCAGTTGCTCCAGCTCGTGCAGCAGGGTGTCGTTGCCCAGTGCGTGCGGGGAGATGCCCGCGGGCCGGATGTGCGGGTCGTCGGCGTGCTGCATCGCGGTGCCTCCTCGGCGGAAGTCCCCTTCCTCCAGGGTGCCCGCCGACCGCCGCCGGTGCACCCGATCGTCCGGGGCCGTCCGGATGGACAAGGGGAATTGTAAAAGAGCTGTCGTACAAGAGCTCTTGTGGATATCCTCCCGGCATGGACGAGACGACGGGCAGGACGACCGACGAACCGCGCGGCACCCGGGAGATCCAGGACTCCCGGGTGCTCGCCGCCCTCACCCACCCGTTGCGCTGGCGGCTGATCGACCTGCTCAAGGTCGACGGCCCGGCCACCGTCGGGAGACTGGCCGAGCGCACCGGGCAGGCGGTGGGCAACGTCAGCCACCACCTCAAGGTGCTGGCCGAGAGCGGACTGATCGAGGAGGCGGCCGAGCTCGCCCGGGACCGGCGGGAGCGCTGGTGGCGGCTGGCCGACCGCGAACTCAGCTGGGCCAGGGCCGACTTCGACGGGGACCCGGTCACCGAGGCGGTCGCCGACGCGGCCGGATCGATCCTGCTGGAACGCAAGGTCGAGCTGGTCCGCGAGTGGTCCGCGCGGCGCGGCGGGTACGACCCCGACTGGCGGGACGGCTGCTCGGTGGCCACCGAGGCCTGGCTGCGGCTCACCCCCGAGGAGGCCCGGGAGCTGGCCGCCGACCTGCACGAGGTGATCCAGAAGTGGGCCCGGCGGCCGGTGCCCGAGGACGGGCGGGAGCGCGAGACCGTCCTGGCCTTCGCCCACAGCGTCCCGGCCAGGCCGTGACCGCCACCCTCGCCCCGCCCGGCCGTGGACCCGAACTCCGTTCGCGCTGGGGCCTGTTCACCCAGCGGGACTTCCGGCTGCTGTGGGCCGGGCAGACCGTCAGCCGACTGGGCAGCAGCGTCACCACCGTCGCACTGCCGCTGGTCGCGGTGCTCACCCTGGGCGCCGGGCCGCTCGCCGCGGGCCTGCTGACCAGCGCGATCTGGCTGCCCTGGCTGCTGTTCGGCCTGCCGGTCGGGGTCTGGGTCGGCCGGGCGCCCCGGCGGACCGTGATGATCGCCTGCAACCTCGGCTCCGCCGGACTCCTCGCCAGCGTGCCGGTGGCGGGGTGGTTCGGCGTCCTCACCCTGGCGCACCTGCTGGCCGTGGCCTTCCTCGGCGGCGTCTGCTCGGTGTTCCTCGACGCGGCCGACCAGGCGTACCTGCCCGAGCTGATCGCCCCGGCGGACCTGATCGAGGGCAACGCCAAGCTCCAGGGCAGCGGTTCGGCGGCCGAGGTCGCGGGCCGCGGACTGGCCGGGCTGACCGTCCAACTCATCGGCGCCGCAGGCGGGTTGCTCATCGACGCGGTGAGCTTCCTGATCGCGGCCGGCACCCTGCTGCGGATCCGCGCCCGGCCGCAGCCGGTGCCGCCGGTGCCGGAAGGCCTGCGCGGACAGGTCCGCGAGGGGCTGTCCTTCCTGCTGTGCGACCCCTACCTGCGGGCCTTCCTCTGCTTCGGCGCGGCCGCCAACTTCGCCCTCATGGGCTACCAGGCGATCCTGGCGCTGTTCCTGGTCCGGGAGGCCGGCATCGCCCCCGGCTGGGTCGGCGTGCTCGCCTCCGCCGCCGCCGTCGGCGGGGTGCTCGGCGCGGCGGCGGTCCGCCCGCTGTGTGCCCGGCTGGGGACGGCCCGCGCGGTGCGGACCGTGCTGCTCGGCGCCGTCCCGCTCGGGCTGCTGATGCCGCTGGCCGGGCCGGGAGCGGGCACCGCCCTGTACATGGTCGGCGCGCTCGGGGTGGTCGCGGCCGTGGTGTTCTGCAACGTCGTGCTCGGCAGCTTCCGGCAGTCCTACACCCCGCCCGGGCTGCTCACCCGGGTGGCGGCCGGATCGATGTTCGCCGTCCACGCCACCATCCCGCTCGGCGCCCTGACCGGCGGCGCACTGGGCGAGGCGATCGGCCTGCGACCCACCATGTGGGTGATGGCCGGGCTGCTCGTGGTGGCCGGGACGCTGCCGCTGTTCTCGCCGCTGCGCACCCTCCGGGAGCTGCCCACGGCGCCCCCGAAGATCGGGGAGATCATAGGATGAATTCCGTACCTTCAGGCCCAATCCCCGACAGCTCGGACAGATCGCACATGCCGCTTCCCAAGGCCGAACTCCACCTGCACATCGAAGGCACCCTCGAACCCGAGCTCGCCTTCGTCCTCGCCGCCCGCAACTCCGTCGAACTGCCGTACGCCGACACGGAGGAACTGCGGAAGGCGTACTCGTTCAGCGACCTGCAGTCCTTCCTCGACCTCTACTACGCGCTGATGGCCGTGCTGCGCACCGAGCAGGACTTCGCCGACCTCGCGGACGCCTACCTGGCCCGGGCCGCCGACCAGGGCGTGCGGCACGCGGAGATCTTCTTCGACCCCCAGGCGCACACCGCGCGCGGAGTGCCGCTCGGCGTGGTCGTGGACGGCCTGACCCGCGCGCTGTCGCGCAGCGAGCAGCGGTACGGCATCAGCACCCAGCTGATCATGTGCTTCCTGCGCGACGAGTCCGCCGACTCCGCCCTGGAGACCTTCGAGGCCGCCCGCCCGTACTTCGACCGGATCGCCGGCATCGGCCTGGACTCGGCCGAGGTCGGCAACCCGCCCGCGAAGTTCCGCGAGGTCTACCGCCGGGCCGCCGAGGCCGGGCTGCGCCGGGTCGCCCACGCGGGCGAGGAGGGCCCGGCCGCGTACATCACCGAGGCGCTGGACGTGCTCGGCGTGGAACGGATCGACCACGGCCTGCGCTGCCTGGAGGACGGCGAACTCGTCGCCCGACTGGTCCGCGAGCAGATCCCGCTGACCCTCTGCCCGCTCTCCAACGTCCGGCTGCGCTGCATCGACACCCTCGCCGACCACCCGCTGCGGGAGATGCTGGACGCCGGCCTGCTGGTCACCGTCAACTCCGACGACCCGGCCTACTTCGGCGGCTACGTCGAGGACAACTTCCGCGCCGTCCGGCAGGCCCTCGCCCTCGACCAGGAGACCCTGCGCCGACTGGCCGCCAACTCCTTCCGGGCCTCCTTCATCGACGACCGCCGCCGCGCCGAACTCCTCGCCGAGGTCGAGCGGTTCACCTTCGACCCGATCGACGGCTGACCGCCCGTCGGCCCTGCGTCAGTCCAGCGGCGAGGGCCCGCTGCGGGCGTAGCGCAGCAGGGTCACGCCGTTGGTGAAGCGGTGGGTCTCGACCGGGGTGAGCGGGACGGGGTGGTCGGTCGGGCGGAACAGCAGGGTGCCGCGGCCGAGGACGACGGGGTGGACGAGGAGGCGGAACTCGTCGATCAGGTCCTGGGCCAGGAAGGAGGCGGCCAGGTCGGCGCCGCCGAGGGCGAGGTTCCCGCCGGGGCCGGCGGCGAGGGCGGCGACCGTGCCGGGGGTGACCTCGCGGACGACGGTGGTGTTCCAGTCGGCGTGGTCGAGGGTGCGGGAGAAGACGGTCTTCGGCATGCCGCGCCAGATCTCCGCGAACTCCGCGACCGGGCCCGCGGCGGCCGGGTCCCGGTCGGCGGTGGGCCAGAAGGCGGCCATCAGTTCGTGGGTGCGCCGGCCGGAGAGGAAACCACCCATGCGGACGAGTTCGCGGTTCATGTGGGCGTGCACCTCGTCGTCGATGAGCTGCCAGCCGAGGTCGTGGTCCGGTCCCTCGAAGTAGCCGTCCACGGACACGGACATGAAGAGGACGATCCTGCGTCGCATGGCGGCCTCACCGGGGGAGGGCCCCCGCCGCCCGCTCCCCGGGGTGGGAGCGGGCAGCGGGCGGCGGACGGGCGTCAGATCAGGGTGCTCCAGTAGTACCAGAACCGGTTGAGCACCAGCAGCGCGATCACCGCGTACCAGAGCACCGGGACGACCCAGTGGTAGCGCACGGCCTCCCGCACCACCGTCCGCGCCCTCGGCCCGACCGGGATCACGCCGGAGCGCAGGTTGTGCAGGGTGGTGTACCAGAACAGCGGGATCATCGCGGCCCAGACCACCATGCAGTACGGGCAGAGCGCGCTGATCCGGTACAGCGCCTGGTACATCAGCCAGGTCACGAAGCCGATCCCGAACACCGTCCCGGCCTGGAGGCCGAGCCAGAACCAGCGCCGGAACGACGCCCCGGCCAGCAGCCCCGCGCCGATCGCGATCACCACGCCGAAGGCGACCAGGCCGATCAGCGAGTTGGGGAAGCCGAAGGCCTCCGCCTGGTCGCTGCGCATGACCGAGCCGCAGCTGATGATCGGGTTGATGTTGCAGCTGGGGACGTACGACGGGTCCTTGAGCAGCCGGATCTTGTCCAGGGTGAGGACGGCCGAGGCGAACAGGCCGACCGCGCCGCCGAGCAGGAGCAGCCAGGCGAAGGGGCGGCTCGCACCGAAGGTCCGCGGGGTGGTGGCGGTGGTGGCGGGCGTGGGCCCGGGTGCGGGCTGGGTCACCCGGTCACCTGCTTGACCAGGGCGGTGAACTGCTCGGGCGAGACGGCCTTGCCGTTGGTCAGGACGTCCAGCTTCTTGCCGTCGAGCTTGACGGTCGGGGTGCCGGTGACGTCGCTCTTGTTGAACTCCTCGTTTACCTTGGCCGCCCACGGCGCGTAGGTGCCGTCCTGGACGGCCTTCACGAAGGCGTCGGTCTTGAGGCCGGGCACCTGGCCGGCCAGGTCCAGGATGTGGTTGACGTCGCCGAAGTCGTCGCTGCGCTCGTCCGGCTGGTTGGCGTAGAGCACGTCGTGGAAGGCCTTGAACTTGTCCACGCCCTCGTTCAGCGCGGCGCCGGCGGCGGCCAGCGCGGTGCGCGAGCCCTTGCCGCCGAGGTTCTTGTCCAGGAACGTCGCGAGGTGGTACTCGATCTTGTAGGTGCCGTTGTCGGCGAGCTGCTGGACGGCCTTGCCGGTGGTCGTCTCCAGCTGCTCGCAGAACGGGCAGCGGAAGTCCTCGTAGACCTCCAGGGTGTGCGGCGCGTCGGCCTTGCCGTAGGTGATCACGGTGCCGTCGGTGCCGCTCGCGTTGGCGGGGACGACCAGCGGGCCGCCGGCCCCGGCGGTCGAGGAGGAGCCGGAGGAGCCGCCGACGGCGAAGGCGACGCCGGCCGCGAGGGCGAGCACGGCGACGGAGGCGCCGCCGACCACCACCCGGCGGCGGACCCGGTCGGCCCGCTGGGCCTGGGCGCGGGCCTCGCGCATGCGCTCGGTGGCGTTGGTCTTCCGGTCGGTCTTGCGGGCGTTGCTCATGAGGTGTCGTCCTGTGCTCTCGGGTGCGCGGGCGCGTCGGGGCGCGTGGCGCTGGGCATGGCGGGGAGAGAGGACCGTCGAGGGGAAGCGCTCAGACGGTCAGGGCGAACACCGGGGGGCCGCGGCGGACGGCCGGGCGGACCACCGCGTCCTCGGCGGGGACCAGCACACGGCTGGCGCGGGGGAAGGGCGCCCGGAGCACCGGGCGGGCCGGGACGGGGGCGGTCAGCAGCCGCAGCCAGCGGGCGGCGGCCGGGAGGTGGCGGTGCAGGAACTCGCCCAGCGTCCGGAGGGCCCGGGTGAGGCCGCTCAGCGCGGCGTCCGCGCGGCGCAGCCAGAAGGCCCCGGCCAGGGCGATCACGGTGTGCAGGAGGAGCAGCACGAGGATGCCGGTCTGCTCGGACACGCCGTGGCCGAGCAGGAACCCGCCGAGCGAGCCGCCGCCGCAGAGCAGCGGGCGCAGGCCCTGCCCGGCGTCGGGCGGCAGGGACGGGCAGGAGCGCTGGGCCAGGTCGAACAGGGCGCTAACGCCGAGCTGGAGGGGGAGGAACGCCGCCGCGATCGCCGGGTAGCCGCGTTCGCGGCCGGCCAGGGCGAAGGCCAGGACGAAGACGGCGGCCGAGGCCAGGCCCATCGTCCCGACCGGCAGCGAGCGGCCGGTGACCAGTACCTGGCCGAGCCCGGCGAGCAGCACGACCAGCGCGGCGAAGACCGCCGCGCGGAGCGTCCTGGTGACCGGGCCGATGTCCATGGCATCCGAGTCTGCCACAGGTTGAAAGTGGAACGGTCTTGTCGGCGGCGGGCTGTGAAGAGCCTCACCGGCCTTGCTGAGCTGGGCTTATGTGGTTCTTACGGGGTGTGGGGGTTCCCGTGGGGGTGGCCGTCGGGGCTTGAGGTGGGGTGGCCGTTGGCGGTGCTCACCCGGGCTTCGAGGAGGTCCCGGAAGTGTTCGAGGTCTTCGCGGACCGTGCGCTCGATCGCTCCGGCCTGGGCGAAGCCGCGAGGGCCGCCGAACTCGCGGTGGACGGCCTCCGGGTCGTACTCCAGCCGGATCTGGAGGCGCGTGTGCTCGGGGTCGAGGGGGAGCAGGGCGAAGGCGCCGCTCAGGTGGACGGAGTCCAGGGTGCGCCAGGCCATCACCCGGCCCCGGCCGCGGTCGGTGATCTCGGTGTCCACGGAGCGTTCGGCGCCGTGGATGCGGATCGCGAGGTGGGCGTGGTTGCGGCCGTGGGGGTGGGCGGTGCGGACTCCGTCGACGAACCGGGGGTACTCGTGGACCCGGTGGAGTTGCTCCCAGGTGGCCAGGGCGGGGGCGGTGATGTCGATCTGTTCCTCAAGGGTGGTCATGGGGTTTCCTCCGGGACCAGCCTGCGCCTTGTTGGGGGGTGGGGCATTCCGGGGGTGAGGGGGCCGCTGCGCGGGGCTGTTGCAGTCTCTTATACAAAAAACCGAAACCACCACACACCCAGCAAACAACGGTTAGCTCTAGGGGTTTATATTATA